>NZ_JBNHFD010000106.1:0-11922 GCF_059089865.1 Arthrobacter sp. Y3221157 | reverse complement strand
TTCCTATCTAGGGGCCGCACGCCCCGGGCACGCAGGACAGCCTCAGCCTGGCCTGCGGCCGCCCCGTTTCCCACCAGGATCCCCAGCGGACGCCTGCCCAGCTCCCGGGTCACCTGTCCCACGGCCTCGGCAATGCGGGCGGCGTCGTCGATGGTGGAGTAGCTCAGGCACTGCGCCGCCCCCTCCACGGGGTTGGCGACGGGGGATGATCCGGTAGCTATCACCAGGTTGTCGTAGGAGAATTCCAGGCCGTCGGCCGTGGCCACGGTCCGGTTCACGGCGTCGATGTGGCTGGCGGGCTGGCCGAACCGCACCGACACCTGGGGGAGCAGTGCCAGCTCCAGCAGCTCCTCGGGCGTGTCGTCCCGGCTGCTGAGGACCGTGATGGTGCCGGCGAAGCTTGCCCGGTCCAGCTGCCTGACCAGGGCCTGTGCGGCTGGGCCGGCTCCGGCGATGACGATGCGGGTGGCTGCGGAGGTGGACGGGGTGGGTGCCGGAGCGGACATGTGCTGGCCCTTTCGCTGGCGGCCTGGACGGCCGGAAGTTCGTGATGGAACCCAGCGTAGGGGGACGCTTTTACCGTTGTGTTTCCCCTCGGTTGCCGTTGTGAGGGTGCCCGTTCGCCAGTTTTTACCGGCCGGTAACAGAACCGGTGACGTGGCTCTCATTCGGCCGGCGTCCGACACAGGGGCCCCTCAAACGGGAACAGCGGCGTGCTAGACGCGGATCCGGTACCCCCGTTTGACCACGGTTTCCACCAGGCGTCCGTCCGGCAGCGAGGACCGGAGCCGGCTCACGGTCATGTCCAGGGCGTGGACGGATCCCCGCAGTTCCAGCAGTTCGGCGAGCGACTCACGGGAGAGGACAGCGCCGCCGGCGCCCAGCAGCGCCCGGAGCAGCAGCAGCGGGGCAGGAGCCAGTTCCACCGGCTGGCCGTCGATGCGCAGGCTCCGCCCCCGCAGTTCGATGTTGCCGGACCTTGTTTCCAGGCGGCGGACGTGGTTCAGCGCCAGGTGCTCGCAGACCAGCCTGATGAGCGCCCCCATGCGGAAGCGTTCCGGGACCAGGGGCGCCACCCCGGCATCAATCAACGGCTGGGCGGTCACGGGGCCCACCACCGCGGTGGTGACGTTGGTCTTCAGGCTGTCGATCAGGTGCTTGTAGACGCCCATCTCGTGCGCCGTGCTCCACATGGCATCGACGGCGGGGGCGCTGGTGAAGGTAAGGACGTCCAGGTTCCCGCTGCAGGCGGCTTCGATGAGGCGGGGAAGCTTGTCCTCGCCGTCGGGCTTAACCCAGCGGTAGGGCGTGACGGTCAGGACGGTGGCGCCGGACATCCGCAGGCGCTCCAACTGGCGGACATCCGTGTAGCCGTGCAGCTGCACGGCTACCGTCTTGCCGCGGACGCCTTCGGTGAGCAGCATGTCCACCAGCGTGGCGGTGGTCTCGTCGCTGCTGATTCCGACGTCGGCGAGTCCGGCCGCGCGCACGGCACCCCGGGCTTTGGGCCCGCGGACGAACATCCGGCACGCGCCCAGGGTCTCCAGAAGTTCATCGCCGATGCCGAAGGAATCCGCGGCCTCGCACCAGCGCCGCATGCCGTAGGCGGTGGTGGCGATGCAGAGGTCCGGCCTGGCCGCGATGATGGCCCGGGTGTCCTCGATGAGGCGCATGTCCTCCTGGACGGGGGCGATTTTCAGGGCAGGGGCGTGCAGCACCTCAGCGCCGCGGCGTTCCAAGGCGTCGATCAGGTCCTGGGACCTGCGGTCCGACGTGACGCCGATCCGGAAACCCTCCAGCGGGGCTTCTGCAGCATCGGGTGTTTCTTCGACCTGCGGTGTTTCGGCCGGTGCGAGTGCATTCATGGAGGTCAATCCTTTCACGAGCCCAGCAGCGAGGCCGCCAGCCTGTCCAGGTCGGCGGCGGCCTCAGCATGCCCGCGGTTGGCTTCCGCCACCCGAACCACCTCGCCGATGACCAGCACGGCCGGGTTGCTGCACCCGGCAGCGGCGGAGGCAATGGTGCCCAGGTCCGCGATGGTGGTCCGCTGGCCCGGGCGGTACCCGCGCTCTACGACGGCCATCGGCATGTCGGGGCGCATGCCTGCCCTACGGAGTCCGGCGGCCAGCTGGTGGAGGGTGCCGATGCCCATGAGCACCACGATGGTGCCGCCGAGGCCGGCGAGGTGCTGGTGCTCCTTCTCGGTGAGCGGCGCGTGGCCGGAAACCACGGTGAACATGTGGCTGACTTCGCGGTGAGTGACCGGAATGCCGGCAGCTGCCGGGACGGAGATGGCGCTGGTGACGCCGGACACCACGTGGACCTTGACGCCGGCGGCCACACAGGCGGCAACTTCCTCGCCGCCGCGGCCGAAGACGTACGGGTCGCCGCCCTTGAGGCGGACCACGTTGTTGCCTGCGAGGGCGCTTTCCACCATGAGCTTTTCGATGTCCGCCTGGCTGACTTTGTGGTGGCCCGGCTTCTTGCCCACATCCACCAGTTCGGCGGAGGTGAGGGACGGCAGCTCCTGGTACGGGGCCAGGCGGTCGTAGAACACCACGTCCGCGTCCCGCAGGGCCTTGACCGCGGCGATGGTCAGGAGTTCGGTGGTGCCGGGTCCGCCGCCCACCAGGGTGACGTGGCCGGCGGCGCCGGCAGCGGGTTCGGCGGCCACCGGAATCCCGGTGTGCCGGCAGCGGTCCAGGAGGGCGTCCCAGCCGGGCTGGCCGTCGTCCACTGCCGCCACCAGGAACGGGCGCTCGGGCAGCGGGCCGTCATGGCCCGCGCCCTGCGGGGTGCTCAGGCGGTAGACGACGGCGCCCGCGGCTTCGTAGCGGCGCACCGCCTGCCGCGCGGCAGTGTCGGAACCCGTGACCAGGACGTCGCGTCCGGTGAGGTCGATGCTGAGCTGCATGGCTATACCTCGTTCTCGTTGCCGGCACGTACCGGGATGGAGGCCCCGATCAGGACCTTGCCCTTCTCTTCGGGCGTGGCGGGGCGCATCTGGCCGCGCTCGTCCGGGACGAAAGTGATGGAGTCGTCCTTCTGGTCCGGGGCGTTGACGAAGGAACGGAACCGGCGCAGGCGCTCAGGGTCCTTGAGGGTGTCGGCCCACTCGTCGATGTAGGTGTCCACGTGCTTGGCCATGGCCGCTTCAAGGTCCTCGGCGATGCCCAGGGTGTCCTTGACCACCACGTCCTCAACGTGCTTGATGCCGCCGTCGAGCTCTTCCTGCCAGCGGGCCGTGCGCTGCAGGCGGTCCGCGGTGCGGATGTAATACATGAAGTAGCGGTCGATGTACTTGATCAGGGTTTCGTCGTCGAGGTCCTTGGCGAGCAGCTGTGCGTGTGCAGGGGTTGCACCGCCGTTGCCGCCCACGTACAGGTTCCAGCCGTCTGCCGTGGCGATCACGCCCACGTCCTTGCCGCGGGCTTCGGCACACTCGCGGGCGCAGCCGGAGACACCCATCTTGAGCTTGTGCGGGCTCCGCAGGCCGCGGTAGCGCAGCTCCAGCTTGATGGCCATGGCCACCGAATCCTGGACGCCGAATCGGCACCAGGTGGAACCGACGCAGGACTTCACCGTGCGCAGGCTCTTGCCGTAGGCCTGGCCGGATTCGAAGCCGGCGTCCACCAGTTCCTTCCAGATCTCGGGGAGCTGTTCCAGCCGGGCGCCGAACATGTCGATCCGCTGGCCGCCGGTGATCTTGGTGTACAGGTTGTACTTCTCGGCCACGGCGGCGATGACGCCGAGCTTCTTGGGCGTGATCTCACCGCCGGCGATGCGCGGGACCACCGAGTAGGTGCCGTCCTTCTGCATGTTGGCCAGGGCGCGGTCGTTGGTGTCCTGGAGGGTGCCGCGGCCGGCGTCCAGCACGTAGGCGCTGTTCTGGCTGGCCAGGATGTTGGCGATGGTGGGCTTGCAGATGTCGCAGCCTGCGCCCTTGCCGTACTTGGCCATGATCTCTTCGAAGGAGGTCAGTTCCAGGACGCGGATGGCGTCGAAGAGTTCCTGGCGGGACAGTTCGATGTGCTCGCAGAGGGCCTTGGAGACCTCGACGCCGGACTTGGTGAGTTCGGTTTCCAGCAGCTTCTTGAGCATCGGAACGCAGGAGCCGCACTGGGTGCCGGCACGGGTGCAGCCTTTGAGCTCGCCGAGTTCCTGGACGGGTGCGTTGCCCTCGCAGGCGCCGCAGCCGTTGATGGCGTCGCGGATGCTTCCCGCGGTGACGTTGTTGCAGGAACACAGGGTGGCGTCGTCCGGCAGCTCTGTTTCGGGGGCATCGCCGCCGCCGGCGGCACTGAGGAACGCACCGGGTTCGGCGGGAAGTTCGCGGCCGAGGAGCGGGCGGAGGCTCATGTACGGTGAGGCGTCGCCGACGAAGATGCCGCCCAGCAGGGTCTTGGCATCGTCGGTGGTGACGATCTTCTGGTACACGCCGCGGGCGGGGTCGGCGTAGACGATCTCGAGGGCGTGCTCGGTCTTGGCGAAGGCGTCACCGAAGCTTGCAACGTCCACGCCGGAGAGCTTCAGCTTGGTGGCGGTGTCGAATCCGGGGAACGTGGCGTCGCCGCCGTGGAGGCGGTCTGCGACGATCTCGGCCATGGTGTTGGCGGGAGCCACCAGGCCCAGGCACATGCCTCCGTAGTTGGCCACCTCGCCGATGGCCCAGATGCCGGGTACTTCGGTTTCGCAGTAGTCGTTGATCACCACGCCGCCGCGGGGACCAAGGCTGAAGACCTGTTCCTCGCCTTCGGCGGCGCGGAAGAGTTCGTCGCGGGGCCGGACGCCGATGGCCACGATGACCATGTCCGCTTCGATGATGCGGCCGTCCGCCATGAGGACGCCGGTGACCTGGCCGTCGTCGTCGGAGAGCACCTCGGACGGGAAGACGCCGCCGTGGACTTCGAAGCCCTTGGCCTTGATGAGCCGGCCCATCGCCTGGCCGGCGCCTTCGTCCAGCTGCGTGGCCATCAGCCACTGCGAGCCGTCAATGACGATGGGGTTTGCGCCCAGCTGTTCAGTGCCGGCGGCGGATTCGAGGCCCAGCAGGCCGCCGCCGATGGTGACTGCATTGACCTTCCGGCCGAGCTTCTCAGTGAGTTCGGCAATTTTCTGGTTGATGGTCCAGACGTCTTCGAGCGTGCGGTAGACGTGGGTGAGCTCGTTGCCGGGGATGGGCAGGCGGGCGGCGTTCGAGCCGGTGGCCACCACCAGTTCGTCATAGGGGTAGGTGTTGCCGGTGGACGTCTCCACGGTCTTCGCGGCGGCGTTGATCTTCACAACGCGCTCGCCGGTCTTCAGTTCCAGAGAAGGGTGGTCCCACATGGAAGCGGATCCCAGGGTCAGGTCCACGCCGGTATCGGTGAGGGCCTTGGACAGCGCGACGCGGTCGTAGGGGAGGTGGGCTTCCTCGGTGAGGACCGTGACATGCCAGCCATCGAGGCCACGGGCATGCATTGCGTCCGCAAAACGGTGGGCCGCGGGGCCGCCGCCGGCGACGACAATGCGGCGCGTTGTCTCGGTGTTTGAAGTCTGTTCGGTCACTGTGGGCCTTTCGCATGGGCCGCAGCGGTGCTCCGGCCTTCTCTGACGAGTGTCCATCCAGACTAGGGAGAGGCAGTTTCGCCTCAGTTTCCCCTTTGTTTCGCGAACTTAACTTCTGCATCACGAACGCATTTCGGGCCGGGTTAGGTGTCTTTTACGCGCCGGACACATTTGCTGCATCCCCACGAAACACCCCGCGCCTAGCGTGGAACCCGGCCGCACAGGCAGCCACAACCCACGGACAACAAGCACAGGGAAAGGAGCCGGACATGACGGCAACACTGGAACTTGGGGCGCTCGACACCGCAACCGCCGAGGCCGGAGCGGCCGCCGCCGGGTGGCACCGGGTCTGCCACCTGAACGACCTGGAACCCTCCTGGGGTGAAGCGGCCCTGGTTGCCGGGCGCCAGATCGCCCTCTTCCGCACCGGGCCCGGTGAAGTCTTTGCGGTGGCCCACGAGGATCCGGCCACCGGCGCGCATGTCATGGCGCGCGGAATCCTTGGCTCCAGGGGGGCCCGGCCCACCATCGCCTCGCCCCTGCACAAAGAGGTCTACGACCTCGAAACCGGGGAGTGCTTCAGCGCTCCCGGCCTAAAGCTTGCCGCCTTCAGCAGCCGGATCGTCGACGGTTTCGTCGAAGTGGAGCTGTAGACAACAGCACATCATCCCGCACCACCCAGGAAAAGGGGCGCGCAGGCAGGCGCCCCTTTCACGGCTTAAAGTCCCAGCGCCTCGCTGACGTCGCGGAGCACTGCATCCAGCGATGCCCGGGCTGCCTGCCGGGCGGCGGGCAGTTCCGCGGCGGAGGCAGCCTGGTGGATCACTTCCAGGTAGCACTTGAGCTTGGGCTCAGTGCCGCTGGGCCGGATGATCACGCGCGTCAGGTCCCGGGTCACGTACAGCAGGCCGTCGGTGGGCGGCAGCTGGTCCGTGCCCTGGGCAAGGTCCGTGAAGACTTCCACCGTGGACGATCCGAAGGATTCCGGCGGTGACACCCGGAGCCGGTTCATCATCGCGTCAAGGAGCCCCAGGTCGGCGACCCTGATGCTCAGCTGGTCGCTGGCGTGCAAGCCGTGCTTCAGGTACAGCTCATCGAGGGTATCGAAGATGGTTTTCCCCTCGGCCTTGGCTGTCGCCGCGAGCTCGGCGATGAGGACCGCGGCGGAGATGCCGTCCTTGTCCTTCACGACGTCCGGTGCCACGCAGTAGCCGAGGGCTTCCTCGTAACCGTAAACCAGCCCGGGTACCCGGGAAATCCATTTGAATCCGGTGAGCGTTTCCTCGTGGGCGTAGCCGGCGGCCGTGGCGATCCTGGCCAGCAGCCGCGAGGACACGATGGAATTGGCAAAAACCCCGCTCACGCCCTGGGCCTCACCGCCGGGGTCAGTGGCAGCCAACCGGGCCACCACGTGGGCACCCAGCAGTGCCCCCACTTCGTCTCCCCGCAGCATCCGCCAGGCCCCCGTGTCCGGGTCCTTTGCGGCCACCGCGGCCCGGTCCGCATCGGGGTCGTTGGCGATCACGATGTCGGCATCCAGCCGCGCTGCAGTTTCCAGGGCGAGGTCCAGTGCCCCGGGTTCCTCCGGGTTGGGGAAACTGACGGTGGGAAAGCCGGGGTCCGGCTCTGCCTGTTCGGCCACCAGGGTGACATCGCTGAAGCCCGCAGCCTGAAGCACGGCCCGTGCTGTTCGGCCGCCCACGCCGTGCAGGGGAGTGAGGACGACGCGCAGGTCCCGGGAGGGAAAGTGGTCCTGCAGGGCGAGGGACGCCGTGGCGCGCTGGTAGTCCGCGGCGATGGAGCCGTCCAGGACGGTCCAGCCCTCCGGTGCCAGCATGATCGACTCCAGCGGCCCCACCGCGCTGATCCGGGCCGAGATCTCTATGTCATAGGGGGTGACGATCTGGGCGCCATTTCCGCTGTCAGGTACGGCGTGGCGGCCCAAGTACACCTTGTAGCCGTTGTCCTGCGGCGGGTTGTGGCTGGCGGTGACCATCACGCCGCCGTCGCAACCCAACGCCCGCACGGCGTAGGCCAGCACGGGGGTTGGCAGGGCCGAGGGCATCAGGAAGGTTTCGATACCGGCAGCAGTGAAGATGGCCGCGGTTTCCGCCGCGAAAATGTCCGAGTTGTAGCGGGCGTCGTACCCTACGACGGCGCGCGGCCGGGTTCCCCGGGAGGCCCGGCTCACCGCGTCCGCCAGGAACGCTGCCAGGCCCGCCGCGGCACGCCGGACCACCACGCGGTTCATGCGGTTGGGCCCGGGGCCGAGCGCGGCCCGCAGGCCGGCCGTGCCGAACTGGAGGGTGCCGCGGAAGCTGTCTTCGAGTTCCTGCCGGGCGGCAGGATCACCCTCTTCCACCAGCCTGACCAGTTCAAGGAGGGACGCCGACGTTGCGGGATCCGGGTCTTGGGAGGCCCAGGTGCGGGCTTCGTCGAGCAGGCGGAAATCGGCATCGGAAGACGTCATGGGCATAACGCTATCGTCATTGTCCGCCTACTTCGCGCAACGCGGAGCCCGTTGGGGCGCCGCCTCTTTCAGAGCTTGGCGATGATATCGGCGAGGAGCCTGGAGATCCGCGGGCCTGCTGCCTCTCCCGATTCGATGACCTCCTGGTGGCTGAGCGGCTGCGGGCTGATGCCGGCGGCAAGGTTGGTGACCAGCGAAATCCCGAACACCTCCATGCCGGCATGCCGGCCTGCGATGGCCTCCAGCGCCGTCGACATGCCTACCAGGTCTGCGCCAATCCGCTTGGCATACTGCACTTCCGCCGGCGTCTCGTAATGGGGCCCGCTGAACTGGGCGTAGACCCCTTCGTCGAGGGTGGGGTCCACCTCGCGGGCAAGGTTGCGGACCCGTGAGGAGTAGAGATCTGTCAGGTCCACGAAGGTGGCCCCCTCCAGCGGGGATGCCGCGGTGAGGTTTATGTGATCTTTGATGAGTACCGGTGTGCCGGGCCTCCAGTCCTCGTTGAGTCCGCCGCAGCCGTTGGTGAGGACCAGCGTGCGGCAGCCTGCGGCGGCTGCGGTGCGGATGCCGTGCACAACGGCGCGTACCCCTTTGCCTTCGTAGTAATGCGTCCTCGCGCCAAGGACCAGGGCGCGCTTGCCGTCCCTGGCCAGCACCGAGCGGATGGTGCCGACATGCCCTTCCACGGCGGGGGCGTGGAAACCGGGGACTTCTTCGGCGGAAAGGGTGGCGGTGGTTTCACCGATCAGGTCGGCTGCGGCGCCCCAGCCGGAGCCAAGCACCAGCGCCACGTCGTGGCGGTCCACTCCTGTTTCTTCGGCGATGTAATCGGCAGCGGCCCGGGCCGAGGCGAAGGGATCCGTGTTCAGGAAGTCTGTTGTACTCACCAGTACAAGTTATCCTGCCGCTCCTGTTGCGCCCACCACAGGCGCCCGCGGCGGAGCGTGGAATTCTTGGTGCTGCGGCGGTGATGGGCGAGAATGATTGATTGTGACTACGCATCCAGATTTCAGTTCACCCCGGATCGCAATCCTGGGAGGTGGTCCGGGCGGATACGAGGCCGCCATGGTGGCCGCCTCGCTGGGAGCGCAGGTCACCATCATCGAGCGCGCAGGCCTGGGCGGATCCGCCGTCCTGACGGACGTTGTGCCGTCCAAGACCCTGATCGCCACCGCGGACCTGATGACGCGCGTTGCCGAGGCAGGCGAGCTGGGCGTGAAGTTCGACGTCGACGGCGGCGACTTCGTCCCGGTGATGCGCGCGGACCTGAAGCACATCAATGACCGCCTGCTGAACCTGGCCCGCAGCCAGTCAAAGGACATCCACGACGGACTCGAGGGCCAGGGCGTGCGCATCCTGACCGGTTCCGGCCGGCTGCTGGATAACCACACCATCGAGGTCATCACCCTGGACGGCACCGAGATCGTGGAGGCGGACACCATCCTGCTGGCCGTCGGCGCGCATCCGCGGGAGCTGCCCACCGCCCGGCCGGACGGTGAACGCATCCTGAACTGGACGCAGATCTATAACCTGGACGAGCTGCCCGAGGACCTGATCGTGGTGGGCTCCGGTGTCACCGGCGCGGAGTTCGCCTCGGCCTACAACGGTCTCGGCTCGAAGGTCACGCTGGTTTCCAGCCGCGACCGCGTGCTGCCCGGTTCCGATGTGGATGCCGCTGTGGTGCTGGAGGAAGTGTTCGAACGCCGCGGCGTCCGCGTTATGTCGCGTTCACGCGCGGAATCCGTGGAACGCACGGAGGACGGCGTGGTGGTCACCCTCAGCGACGGCTCCAAGGTGACCGGCAGCCACTGCCTGCTCTGCCTGGGCTCCATCCCCAACACCGCCGGCATCGGACTGGAAGAGGCGGGCGTGGCGCTGAGCGAGAGCGGCCATATCAAGGTCGACGGCGTCTCCCGGACCAGTGCGCCGAACATCTACGCCGCCGGGGACTGCACCGGCGTCCTGCCGCTGGCCTCCGTGGCAGCCATGCAGGGCCGGATCGCCGTCGCCCACTTCATGGGTGACGTCGTTACTCCGCTGAAGCTGCACCAGGTGGCTTCCAACATCTTCACTTCCCCCGAGATCGCCAACGTGGGGGTCTCCGAAGCGGATATCGATTCGGGCAAGTACCAGGGCGATGTGGTGAAGCTTTCGCTGCGCAGCAACGCCCGGGCCAAGATGCGCAACGCCCGGGACGGGTTCGTGAAGATCTTCGCCCGCAAGGGATCCGGCACGGTTATTGGCGGCGTCGTGGTGGGGCCCAACGCCTCGGAGCTGATCTTCCCCATTTCCATCGCCGTGAAGCAGAAGCTGCATGTGGACGATGTGGCCAGCACCTTCACCGTCTACCCGTCGCTGACCGGGTCCATTTCCGAGGCGGCGCGGCGCCTGCACGTGCACCTGTAACAGCGGGGTACCGGCAGGGGGCGGGAAAGTCTGGACCCTGCTGCGGCCGCCTGCATAGACTCCTTCAAGGACCGGCCGGGAATTCCGATTACGAATTTCCGGCCGTCCCTGCATCAGCCGACGACGCGAGGAGAATCCCATGGAACTGCAGGACGTCAAGTGGAACGAGCAGGCACGCGAGAAAATCCTGCTGGACGCCGACAGGGCGCTGCAGGAAGCGGTCCGTGAAGCAGCATCGTCACTGTCGGACGCCGGCAAGGACGAGGTGTACAAGTTCCTGTACGAGAAGCTGAAGCCGCAGTTCGTGGACTTCCAGCCGGGGCCGGACCTCACCGAGTACGCGGAAGCAGTGGCAGGCGGAGAATTCTCCGCCGCTGCCGAAGCCGGGGCTGAAGGGTAGGCGCGATCATGGCAATGGCTCTTGAACGCCCCCGCCGTGGCAAGATGATCGGCGGCGTCTGCGCAGCGCTCTCGGCCCGGTTCGGCCTTCCAAAGTTCCTGGTGCGGCTGGGTTTCGTGATCTTTGGACTGGTGGGGATCGGGGAGCTGGTCTATATCGCGCTGTGGATCATCATCCCGAAGGCGCCGGCCTAGGCGGGAGCTTCATGCCTGGGTGGCCCTTGCTAGTGGGGCCACCCCAGACGTGATTAGTGCTCTCCTTCTTCCATGTAGGCCTCAGGCCAAGGCATCAAATGTGCGTTGCAGAACTGTCCGGGGCTGGGCGCGTACGCTTTGAAGCCTTTCTTCACGATCTGCCCGTAGGACTGGACTTGTCCACCAAAGGGAAATTCCTCAGCGGGATCGTCGTTGAGACCGGAGAACGAACAGATGGACTTTGCGTGTTCCGGACCCCGCTCCACCTGCCCGCGGGGAACATCGCCGGGCGGTGCCGCGAGGGCGGGACCCGCGGAGAGCCCGATCAGCGCGAGCGTACAGGCGGCAGCCCCGAGAAGTGATTTTGTGCGCATTGCTTTCCTCGATCTCTAGAAAAACCAGCAGATTCAGGTCGCGGACGCATGCTGGTCCAGTTGCCGTGGCCCTTTCAACATGGGTCTGCAGCCTCCGGGCACGTGCCCGTGGAGGGGACACTACTCAGCCCGGGCCGCCTCGGGAAGCACCACAGCAGATCCATGTGGAAACCCACAGCTTTGATGCTGCAGGCCGGGGGTTTAAGGCTCAGGCGGCGGAGACCGTCTGGGCCACCGCCGCCGGGTTCCCTGACCGTGGAGCCGGCCCGGCGAGGGCCCCAGCTCGAGCTTGCGAGGGCAGGGAGCCGGGGTGCCTTGCGAGGTTAGGAGACGGCCGGGGAGAAATGTTTTTCGATCAGCCCCTTGATGTCCTCATGGCAGCCGCCGCAGCCGGTTCCGGCGCGGGTCGCCTTGGAGACCTCAGCCACGGTGGAGCAGCCCTCCGAGACGGCGTCGTGGATGGCAGAGCCGCTGACGCCCGCGCAGCGGCACACGGTGCCCGCAGGATCGGCGGTACCGGCTCCGGGCAGC
>NZ_JBNHFD010000105.1:0-12111 GCF_059089865.1 Arthrobacter sp. Y3221157 | reverse complement strand
GGGCTGCCGGGGCATCCGCCGCCGATACGGACGGCCCGCAGGGTCCGCTGGCCCGCGCCAACGCGCTGGCTGCAGAGCGCAACTGGGTGCCGGAAGAGACAACGTACGACGACGAGCCCGCCGATGAGCCCGAGCGGAAGGGCCGCAGCCCCTGGACCTGGCCCCTCATCGCCCTGATCCTGTTGGTGCTGTTCGCGTTGGTGGGGTTCTTCCTGAACCAGCGGGGGATCCTGTTCCCGTCCGAGGGCGCAACGTCCAGCCCGCCGTCGTCCAGCCCACAAACCACCACCGCCAGCCCCACCCCGACAAGGGCCTCGCCCACGCCCACCGTCACGAGGGACACACCGACGCCCACCCAGGAGCCCCAGCCGGCTACTGTCAACGTGATTCCGGCGGCATACCTCGGCAAGGACTACCGCCAAGTCCAGTCGGAACTTTCCAACCTGGGCCTCGCAGTGACGGTCGAGCCGCAGCAGACCACTGAGGCCGCACCGGGAAGGGTAGTGGGACTGAACCCGACCGGACCGTTGCCGGTGGGATCGCCCATCACCGTCACCTACGCCGTCGCCCCGCCGGCCCCAACACCCACTCAGACACCCACGCCGGCTCCCACCACGTCGCCGGTGGCAGCGCCCACCGCGACGTCGCTGCTGCCTGACTGCGCAGACGGTGAACTTCCGGGTGCCCCGCCAACCTGCAAGCCGTAGCCCCAGGACAGCCAGTGAATGAGTCACCGCGCACCCCAATGCACCGGGAGGACAGCCTCCCGGTGGACAACCAGCGTGTCCTGAACGGCCGCTATGAACTGGGCGGCCTGATCGGCCGCGGTGGCATGGCTGACGTCTACCGTGGCACCGATACCCGGCTGGGGCGCACAGTCGCCATCAAGCTGCTGCGCCCCGACCTGGCCCGGGACCCCCAGTTCCAGGCCCGGTTCAGGCGCGAGGCCCAGGCGGTAGCGGCGCTGAACCACTCGTCCATTGTTGCCATCTATGACACCGGGGAACACCGGGTGCCGGACGGATCCGCCGAATCCGTCCGCGTACCCTACATCGTGATGGAATTCGTGGAGGGCAAGACCATCCGCGAGCTCATCCGCGCCAACCGCGTCACCATAGACCAGGCCATCGACTATTGCCTGGGCGTCCTGGCCGCACTGGAATACAGTCACAAGGCCGGGATTGTGCACCGCGACATCAAACCGGCCAACGTCATGTACTGCGAGGGCTCGGACTCGGTGAAGGTAATGGATTTCGGCATCGCCCGTGCCATCGCCGATTCCTCAGCCACCATGACGCAGACGCAGGCCGTGGTGGGCACGGCCCAGTATTTGTCGCCGGAGCAGGCCCGGGGCGAAACAGTGGATGCGCGCAGCGACCTGTACTCCGCTGCCTGCCTGCTCTATGAAATGCTCACGTCCCGGCCGCCCTTCATCGGCGACAGCCCGGTCTCCGTGGCGTACCAGCACGTGAGGGAGATCCCGGAGCCCGCCAGCAGCGTGAACCCCGACGTGTCCCCGGCACTGGACTCCGTGCTGGCCAAGGCCCTGCAGAAAAACCGGGATGACAGGTTCCAGGACGCCGCCGCCTTCCGGCGCGCCCTTCGCGCGGCGAGGTCAGGAATTCCGGTCATGGCAGTCCCCGCATCGGAAGCCCCCACCGACCCCAACGACTATGTGCCTGCAGCGGCGCCGGCAACCCAGGCCTTCGCTGCCACCGGTGCGAGTTTCCTGGATGACGCTCCCACCGGCCGGCTGGCCGCCACCTCCGCATACTCCGACCGCGGCACCGCCGCCCTGCCCGCCCCTGAGGAGGAGAACCCGGCCGCCGCGCCCCTGCCGTTGGGGTTTGCTCCCGAGCGGGATGGGACCCCGCGGCAGGCGTCCCGCCGTCGTGCGTGGATAGCCACCCTGGTGGTGGTCACCCTGCTGGTCCTGGCCGGCGGCGGCCTGTGGCTGTACAACACGGTGAACCGGCCCGCACCCATCGTGCAGGTGCAAATCCCGGCGGTAGCCGGGATGACGGAGTCCGCCGCCCTGCAGGAACTCTACAAAGCCGGCCTGCCGCCCAGGATCGTCCGGCTGCAGCATGACACCGTGGCCAGGGGAACCGCCATCGGCACCGAACCGGCGTCCGGAGCCCTGAACCCGGGCACGGAGGTGGTCCTGAACATCTCGGAAGGTCCCAGCGCCGTCAAGATTCCGGAGAGCCTTCCCGGCAAGACGGAGGCTGCTGCCCGGGACATTCTGCGCCAAAGCGGGCTGGTGGGCGCCCCGTCCACCACCACCGCCAACAGCGCCACGGTCCCGGCGGGAATCGTCATCACCACCAGCCCTGCGCCCGGCCAGATGGTGGGCGTTGGAACCACTGTCGAACTGGTGGTCTCCACGGGCAAGGTGGCAGTCCCCGAACTGCGCGGCCGCACCCGGGAGGAGGCCGAGTCTGCCCTCAAGGAACTGGGCCTGGTCCCGAATGTCATCGAGGTGGAAAACGGGCAGGTGGAGGCCGGGCGCGTGACGGACCAGAGCGATCCCGTCAACGCCGCCGTGGAGCAGGGCAAGACGGTCAGCATCGTGGTGGCCAAGGCGCCGCCTCCACCCCCGCCGTCGCCCACCGCGACCCCGACACCGACGCCGACGGCGACGGCCACGCCCAGCGAGAAGGGTCTGCTCTAGGCCAGCGCCGGGTGCGTCAGTGCTGGATGAGCGGGCTCAGCTTGGCAGCCCGTGCGGCCGCACCCTTCATGCCCAGCGACTCCAGCCAGTTACCGAGCATCTGGTAACCGCCCTCCGTCAGGACCGATTCCGGGTGGAACTGGACACCGCACAGCGGGGCGGTACGGTGCTGGAGTCCCATAACCACACCGGAGGCAGTTTGTGCGGTGACTTCCAGGACATCCGGAATCGTCTCCCGCACTGCAGCCAGGGAGTGGTAGCGGGTGGCCGTGACCGGGGAGGGGAGTCCCGCGAAGACGCTGGTGCCAATGTGTTCCACCTGTGACGTCTTCCCGTGCATCAACTCCGGGGCATGCGTCACCTTGCCGCCGAAAGCCTCCGCCAGCGCCTGGTGTCCCAGGCACACGCCGAACATCGGGACGCTGTTCTCCCCGCACCACCGGATCAGCTCGATGCAGACACCTGCCTCGGCCGGGTTGCCCGGGCCGGGTGAAATCAGGACGCCGTCTCGGGTGCCGGCCAGTTCGATGGCCTCGGTGAGGGTGACGTCGTCATTGCGGACCACGGTGGTCTCGGCGCCCAGTTCCTGGAGGTAGCCCACCAGGGTGTAGACGAAGCTGTCGTAGTTATCCACCACGAGGATCTTGGTTGTGGTCATGGCTGGCTTGCTGCACCAATCGTTGAGTCAGTGAACTGGGTGTACTCGGACATCCACGGAAAAAGGAACTGGACCATCAATACCAGTGCAACGGCAATGAGCACCAGCGAGGTGACCATCCGCAGCCACAAGGGCCCGGGAAGGTGGCGGAAAATCCATCCGTACATCCTCAGCCCTTTCCTATCGCTGCCGCCACCTGCGCGGCGATTTCGGCGGGCGGACCGGCAGAGGCCGGCCGCCAGCTGTCCAGCAGGGCGTAGGCGATGATGCGCTCTTCCGCCCCGAAACGCGGGTTGCAGCTGGTCATGGTGAGGTAGCTTTCCGTGGGTGTGACGCCGGGAAGGGTTGGCACCGGCTCCAGGACGTCGGTGCGGCTGGGCATCACGATCTGGTTGTTGCGGAAGACGTACACGTAGTAGCCGTCCTTGGTTTGCACATAGATTTTGTCGCCTGGAACCAGGGTATGGATGTTGTCCAGCACTGCGCCGTGCGTCTGCCGGTGGCCGGCGACGGCGAAGTTTCCCACCGCCCCGGGCATGGCCGTGGTGGCGTAATGGCCAAGGCCCAGGGTGTCCAGGACGTCGCTGGTGGTGCCCTGCACGATGGGCCGGGTGTAGCTGGTGCCGAACCGGGGGATGTACATGATGCCGATAGTTCCGGCGTGGCCCGGGGCGGCTCCCACCACCGGTGGTCCGAAATCCTCGGCGGGAGCGGGTCCGCCTGGTTCCTGCGGGGCGGGGGCCGGCGGCGGGTTGCCGAGGTCCTGGGCGAACTCCTTGATGACTTCGCTCTGCCGCGCATCCGATTCCACGTTGGTCCACCACAGCTGCCAGGCAACGAATAACAGGAGGATGATGCCTGCGGTGATGAGGAGTTCGCCAAGTACCTGGATGGTCATGCGTACTATTCCGACGCCGGCAGCCGGGGCAGCGGCGGGCCTCGCCTTCTCCTGCAATACCACGCGTTCTCCTCGGGGCGGTTCCGCTGGGCACCGGCGGCCCAGGAAGTCCGGCTAGAATTGGCTGCTAGTAAGAATCCAGATTTGTCCAAGATCGCGCAGACCGCTGGCAATTTCCTTCTTGCAGGATATCAAGCCCGGCACGCCGAGCTTGCCCAGCCCGCCAAGGAGACCCAGTGCCCGAGTCAAAGCCGCGAAAGAAGACCGACAGCACCGTCCAGCCGGCTTCCCCGCAGGCGTACAAGCCGAACCCCGTATGGTTCAAGCCCGTCATGTTCGGGCTGATGATCATTGGACTGTTTTGGATCATCACGTACTACATCAGCGAAGGTCTCTTTCCGGTCCAGGCATGGGGATCATGGAACATCGTGGCCGGCTTCGGCATTGCCATCATTGGCTTCCTGATGACCACGCGCTGGCGCTCCTAGGCCTCCCTTCTCCAACAATCCGACGGACGCCAGGAGGAACCGGATGGCTGCCGACACTGCCGGCTCGGTGATAGTCGGCGACGACGGCCTGGCCCGCCCGGCCTGGGCGTCGTCGGATCCTCTGCTCAGGGAGTACTACGACCAGGAGTGGGGCCTTCCCGTTACCGACGAGCAGGGCCTCTACGAACGGATCTGCCTGGAGGGTTTCCAGTCAGGGCTGTCCTGGGTAACCATCCTGCGCAAGCGGCCGGCGTTCCGTACCGCTTTTGAGGGTTTTAATCCGGACGCGGTGGCATTGTTCACTGGCGCCGACGTGGAGCGGCTGATGCAGGATGCCGGCATCGTCAGGAACCGCATGAAGATCCTCGCCGCCATCAAGAATGCCCAGGCCACCATTGCCCTGCGGCAGGAGGGCGGACTGGTGGACTTCGTGTGGCAGTTTCGTCCCGTTGCCACGCCGCGCCCGGTTGTGCACACCGATATCCCCACCCAGTCCGAGGAGTCGGTGGCACTCTCAAAAGCCCTCCGTAAGAAGGGCTTCGCCTTCGTGGGGCCCACCACCATGTTCGCCCTGATGGAAGCAATCGGAATGGTGGATACCCACCTCCTGGGCAGCCACCGCCGGGGTTCCTCCGGCGTATGGCCGGAACCAGGCCGCTAGGACGTTCTCCCCAGCTGTTGGGAAAGTTATCCACAATGTTGAAAAACCTGCGGATAACGCTGCCTGTTATCGACCGTACGGCGCCCACGGGGGCCAGCCGGTAAAACATGCCCATGCCACGTGGTTATTAACAGTGTGGAATACCCTGTGGATAATCCCCACTGGGGGCGGTGCAGTTAGCCTTCCTGGCGGTCACGCCGGACCGGATGGTGGCTCACGATCGAGATGCGGTTGAAGGCGTTCATGCTGACCGCCACCCAGCTGACCACCGAGAATTCCTCCTCCGTCAGGGACTTCCTGGCCGTGCCCTCCTCCTGCTCGCGGAGCTGCTGGCCGGGGAGTTCCGTAATGCTTTCCACAAGGGCAAGCGCGGCACGTTCCTTCTCGGTGAACAGCGCCGTATCGCGCCATGCCGGCAACACCGCCAGGCGCTGCGACGTTTCCCCGGCCTTGAGCGCTTCCCGTACGTGGAGGTCCAGGCAATAAGCGCAACCGTTGATCTGGGAGATACGCACGTTGAGGAGTTCCAGGGTCCTGGCGTCTATCCCGGCGTCCGCGGCCGCTTCTTTGACCTTCAGGGCCAGCCCGTTGATAGCGCGCCAGACAGCAGGATGCTGCTTGTCGAGGAAGATGTGCTGGGTGGCGGTCAAGGAAGGTCCTCCTGGAGGGCGTGATGGGCAAGCCGCACTTGAAGCTTATCCACTTACCAACATTTCAATACCCACAAGTTATCCACAGGTGTGGAAACCATCTGGGGATTATTCGCCTGCCAAGGCCTGTGCGTTGGGATCCGGGCGGTAAAGCGGTCCGGAACTACACGGACGGAAGTTATTAACAGTGTGTATAAGACTGTTGAAAGCACCGCTTTCCGTGATCTCCCGTGCCTTGCAAGCGACAGCGGGTACCGACTTATCCACAAACTTCGCGAATTGGACGTTTTGTCCACTTACGCACATGCCTATCCCCAAGAGTTATCCACAAGTGTGGAGAAATGCTTCCCGCCGAATGGAAAAGTCCCGGAAAGCGGACGCTGGCGCACCAAGGGGCCATGAATGACACGCATGTAAGTTATTAACACTGTGGATAAGGGCTGTGGAAAAACAGAATCCCCGGCACCTGTGAGTGCCGGGGATTCTGGGGCTTATTCTTCGTGTGGGCGGGGGGGTCGGTTCGGCTATAGCGTGACGCGTACCCAGGCCGCGAGGGCGAGGAGGACCAGTACGGCTGCCAGCCCGGCCGCCTGAAGCATGCCTTGGCGAGGACCGCGGGGAGTATAAGCAAGTACTGCCGCGCAGAGCCCGCCTGCAACCAGGCCGCCGAGGTGGGCCTGCCAGGCGATCTGGGGGATAACGAAACCGATCACGCCGTTGATCGCGATCAGCACCCACAGCTGGCGGGTGTCACCCCCACGGTGGCGCTGCACCAGCAGCATAGCCCCGAAGAGCCCGAAGATGGCTCCCGAGGCGCCCACTACACCATAGAGAGGCCTGCCGGGTTCGTAGAGGGGGGTCAGCAGAAGGTAGCCGACTGAGCCGCCGATGGCCGAGATCAGGTACAGCGCCAGGAACCGTGCCCGCCCCAGCAGGGGCTCCAGCGCCTGCCCGAAGGCCCACAGCATGTACATGTTCAGCACAATGTGCAGGATGAACCCCTGCGAGTGGAGGAACGCCGCGGTGAGCATCCGCCACGGCTCAAACTGGCCGTACCGGGGCTCGGCGTAGATGTTGGCAAAGCCAAGGGTCTGGTAGATGGCGTCATTGGGGACCAGCCACTGCAGGACGTAGAGGACTGCGCACACGGCGATGATCGCGAACGTCACCCTGGGCTTGCCGGTGGCGACGGCGCCGCCGTAAACAGTCCGCACCTCCGGCGTCGTACGCTTTGCCTCGTTGACGCAGTCGACACATTGGAATCCGACGGCGGCCGCCCGCTGGCAGTCGGGGCATGCGGGGCGCCCGCACCTCTGGCAGCGTACATAGGACGGCCGGTCAGGGTGCCGGGGGCATACCGGGACCTGGGCGGACGGCTCAGCCGACGGAATTCCGTAACTCATAGTGTGGTGTTACAGCTGCTCGATATCGATGCTGTTGATGGTGACGTCCTCCACGGGGCGGTCGCCCATGCCGGTGCGGACACCTTCGATGGCGTCGACAACCTTCTTGGATTCCTCGTCAGCCACTTCGCCGAAGATGCTGTGCTTGCCCTGCAGCCAGTCGGTGGGGATGGTGGTGATGAAGAACTGGGAACCGTTGGTGCCCTTGCCCATCTGGATGCCGGCGTTCGCCATGGCCAGCTTGTAGGGCTGGTTGAAGCTGAGCTCGGGGTGGATTTCGTCGTCGAACCGGTAGCCCGGTCCGCCGGTGCCGCGACCCAGCGGGTCGCCGGCCTGGATCATGAAGTCCTTGATGATGCGGTGGAAAATCGTCCCGTTGTACAGCGGAGTGCCGGTCTTGTCCTCGCCGGTCTCCGGGTGGGTCCACGCCTGCTCGCCGGTGGCGAGGCCGATGAAGTTCTTGACGGTCTTGGGCGCGTGGTTGCCGAAGAGGTTAACAACGATGTCGCCGAGGCTCGTGTGGATGGTTGCTTTTGCGGTTGCGATTGCAGTCATAGGGCCCATTCTTCCACGCCGGTCCCTGCCGGTTGCGGCTGCTGCAGCAGTTCCGCGCTGGGTGAAATCGCCCTGAAATCCGCGGTGGGAATAGCAGGTGAAGATCAAGCCACGTAGGCTAACCACAGACCGTCACATTAATCGGGAGGTAGTTGTGAAGAAATCGGATCGTATTGCCCGTGACCTTGAGCTGTCAGTCATCGGCGCAGTTGAGAATGCCAAGGATTGGGCCGCCCCCCGCGTGGAAGCAGCTGTGGACTGGGCGGTTCCCCGCCTCCAGCACAGCCTGGATACCGCCTCTCCCAAGATCCAGGAAGGGCTGAAGACGGCGGCGCACAACCTGGCCGACGGCGTTGCCACCGTGACCCCCCGGATCCAGGACGGCTTGGCGCAGCTCGCCCCGAAAATCAACGACGCCGTCGAGGGCGCCTCACCGCGCCTGCACGAGGCACTGGACAGGGCCACCCCGGTGGTCCTGAACGCGCGCGACCGCGTTGTGGTGGAGTACCTTCCACGGCTCTCGGACCAGATCGGCCATGCGTCCGACGCCGTCCACCGCACCCTGGAGGGCACTCCGGCCCGCGTGGATGCAGTCGCCCAGAAGCTGGGTGACGTTGGAATCATCCACGCCCTCCAAGAGCAGGCCCAGGCTACCGGCACCCAGCTGAAGGCGGCCGCAACGGAAGCCGGACGTACCGTGGGAATCCAGCTGGCCCAGCCGGAACCGCCCAAGAAGCAGCGCGGCTGGCTGGTCTTCGGCGTCATCGCTGCGGCTGTGGCTGCTGGCGTTGCCGCCTGGAAGGCCTCCAAGCCCGTTGAGGACCCGTGGAAGACGCCCTCACCCGTGACTCCGGCTCCGACGCCGGCACCGGTTTCAGCCTCCACTGTCAACGAGGTCAAGGAAACCACGGCTGACGCTGCGGACAAGGCCGGCGACGCCTCGGCTTCGGTTGCCGCTGCAGGTGCGGGCACAGTGTCCGAGGGTGCGGACACCGTGAAGGGCAAGTCCGGGGACGTGGCGGACAAGGCCAAGCACGTGGCGGATGATGCTGCCGAAACCACGGCCAAGATTGCCACTGACGCGAAGACGGCCACCAACAATATCGCTGCCAACATGAACGGGGACAAGGGCGCCAGCCAGGCCTAGTCACCCGCATACACCGCGAAGGGGTTCCGTCCCATGACGGGGCCCCTTCTGCTGTTTGCGGACGCGGCGGGTCAAGGACGCTGGTTCCGGTCCCGGGCGCAGCAGCCCTGCGGTGCTAGATTTGAAGTGATGTCAGCCGATCAATCCCTTGGGGATGCCTTGAACGACGCAGCCGAGCTGCCCCGCGTGTCCATCGTCATCCCGGCGTATAACGAGGAGGGCGTCATCCGGCAGTGCCTCATCGCTGCCATCTACCAGTCCGTCCCGGCGCACGAGATCATCGTGGTGGACAACCTCTCGAAAGACCGGACCGCCGACATTGTCCGGCAGATGCAGCTTGAGTATCCGGAAAGCCCCATCATCCTGCTGAGCCAGGACCGCGAGCAGGGTCTGATTCCCACCCGCAACTTCGGACTGGACCACGCCACCGGCGACATCCTGGGACGGATCGATGCTGACTCCGTCCTGGAACCGGACTGGGTGGAGCAGGTGCAGAAGGCGTTCCTTGACCCGTCGGTGCAGGCAGCCACAGGCCCGGTGGTCTACTACGACATGCCGATGCGCCGTTTCGGGCTGAAGGCGGACGACAAGATGCGCCAGCTCATGCTCAAGCTGGCCAAGCACCAGTACCACTTCCTGTTCGGCTCCAACATGGCGCTGCGGGCCTCCGCGTGGGAGACCATCCGGGCCGAAACGTGCCGGGACGAGAAAGACGAGATGCACGAGGACATCGACCTGTCCCTGCATCTGGCCGACCACGAGCTCAAAGTGCAGTACTGCGCCCAGATGGTGTCCGGGATGTCGGCCCGCCGGCTGGAGGATTCACCGCGGGATTACCGCTATTACGTCACCCGGTTCGACCGCACATACAAGGCACACAACGTCAAGAAAATGGCCTTGAAGGCACCGATGGTGGTTTTCTTCTCCGTCTACTTCCCGGCCAAGCTCCTACGCGCCATCCACACCGTGAACACGGCGCAGCCGGTCCGCCGCGGCGGCCAGTAGCTAGTCCGTCCCCAGCTCCACCAGCCGTTCCGACGGCGGCTCCTCCCCGCGTGCCGTGGGGCACCTGCCGGTCCTTCCGGACTTCTGCCCCAGGACGACGACGGCGAGCCCCGCCAGGATCAGCCCCAGCCCCGCATACGTGCCGGCCGGCAAGGTCTCCCCGAGGAACAACGCCGCAAGCAGCGCAGCGCCCGGTATTTCGAGAAGGATGATCATCGACACCAGGAGGGGGCTCATGGTTGCGAGCAGGTGGTTGAACGCCGTGTGCCCTACCAGCTGCGCGCAGACGGTGATGGCTGCGATGCCAAGCCAGCCCGCGGCCTCGAAGCCGGCCAGCGGCTCTCCGGCCACCAGCGCCATTAACGCCACGAGGGCGGCGCAGACCCCATAGCACAGCGTGGTGTAGCTGCTGGTGGTCATGTTCTGCCGCGCTTTGCCGCCGGCCAGTGTGTAAAGGCCGGCCAGTGCGCCCCCGGCCACCGCGAGCAGGTCGCCCAGCAGGGCCTGCGGCGACGATCCCATGTCGAAGCCTGTGATGGCCACGACGCCCACAAACGCAGTGCCGAGCCCAGCGAGGACCTGCCAGCGATGCCGGACGCCGCGGAACAGCTGAAACACGGCGATCCAGGCCGACTGCAGGCAGACCAGGGCCGTGGCCGCGGCAACCGACGTCAGCTGGAGCGAGGTGATGAAGCAGGCGAAGTGCAGGGCCAGGGCGGCGGCCGCCACAAGGGACCAAGTGAAGTCCCGGCGGGTTATTGTGCGGAACTGGCGGGGTTCCCGGATGAGGGTGGGTGCGGCCATCACGGCAGCGGCAATGGCGTTCCGCCAGAAGGCGATGGCGAGGGCGCTGACGCTGGTGGCACCGAGGGTGGCCGCGATCAGCGGGCCGGAGGAGGCAACGCCCAGGACGCCCATGGCCGCGAGGAAGAAGGTCACTGCTCCACCCTATGGTGCGTGGTAGCGGGGTGGGTAAAGCAAAAGTCCCGGCCCGCGTTTCCGCTGGCCGGGACTTTCCTATGGTGGAGGCACGGGGACTCGAACCCCGAACCCCCTGCTTGCAAAGCAGGTGCGCTACCAATTGCGCCATGCCCCCATAAGAAGCAACCCGTCAATCATACCCTAGAACCGGAGAGCCATTTACCGGCTTCCATTTCAGGCGCCCTGGCTAGTCAACCGAATCGGTGGACTCGCTCCAGACAGTTTTCCGGGCTTCGGATTCCTGTGCCTTGCGGTAGACCAGGATGCCTGCGATTGCAGCTGCAAGTACCAGCAACTTCTTCACATGCTCCCCGTTCCGGTCCGGCTCCGGGCTAACCCGAACCAAACCTCCGCTTGAACCTGCACAGGTTCCGTGGGCGTACCAGGACTTGAACCTGGGACCTCTTCGTTATCAGCGAAGCGCTCTAACCGCCTGAGCTATACGCCCCGATGCCTCATCGGGCCGAGACATGACTTTACAGCACATCCCGGCCCGATCTCAAATCGGGTGTTTCCGCCGGTCCGGGATCGGCGGAAACGGGTCCTAATCGTCAGTGAGGGTGACGCCGATGCCGCCCACCAGGGTGGCCGAAATGTTGTAAAGCACGGCGGACAACATGGACAGTGCGGTCAGCAGGACCACGTTCACCACGGCGATAATGGTGGCGAAGGACGCCACCTGGCCCAGGGAAGCGACCTTCTTCAGTTCGAAGCCGCCGCCTTCGGAGCCAGCCAGGGTGCCGAGCAGGCTGTCCACCTGGTCGAAGATGCCGGTGAGGTCCAAAACGGTCCACAGGACAATGGCAGCCACCACGGTGACGATGCCCAGGGCAACGGACAGCAGGAAGGCCATCTTCAGGACGGACCAGGGATCAACCTTGCTGATCAGCAGCCGGGCTCGGCGCACCTTGGCCTTCGGGGCGGGCTTGACCAGCCCGGGAGTGCCCTGCGACGGAGCGCCTGCGGGACGCTGGCCCACTGTGGCAGGGCG
>NZ_JBNHFD010000104.1:0-12274 GCF_059089865.1 Arthrobacter sp. Y3221157 | reverse complement strand
GCAGCGTCGGGATCGGGCGGCAGGTCGATCTCCAGCCGCTTGCGGAGCATGCCGCGGGTGCCCAGCAGGGGGCGGAGGCGGGCCGCCATGCGGCTTGCCCGGGTGCTGTCCGGAAGCCGGTCGAGGAGCCCGGCCGCAACCTCCCGCACGCTTTTTGCCTTGTCATCTAGCGCCCGTTCCAGCAGGGGCTCGTCAGCCGCGGAGAGGTTCGTCGAAAGCAGCGCCAGGAGGCTGGCGCGGTCGCGGGTGCCAAGGCCGTCCCAGTCTGCGGCCAGCTTGCCAGCGGCGCCAGCCGGGTCGGTGCTCCGCAGCCGTACCAGGCTGGCGGCGGTACCGGCTTCCTCCGCCACAGGCATGGTGCCGGGCGAGAAGGCCGTGCGTCCTGGCCTCAGGACGTCCTGAAGCCAGCGGCCGCGCGTCCCGATGGCCGGGTGGAGCCGTTCGGCGACGCGCGGCTGCGAGTCCGCCAGGGAGAACAAGGGAGGCAACAGCGGGTGCGGCACCCGACGGCCCGCGCGTTCCGCGAGCTGAAGCCAGTCAGCCACCAGGCGGGTCCGCAACTCAGCCCCGACCGGGGGCTGGTTAAGGAGCAGTTCCAAAAGCCTGGCGGCTTCGCCGTCGGCTGCCGGGGCGTCGTCAGGCGGCGCCGCCGGCAGGTGGCCGTCCGGAACCTGCCCGGCGGTCCGGGCCGCACGCATTGCCACGTCCGCCAGGGCCGCCTGGTCAAGCAGCGATTCCTCGGCGGAGAGGCCGGCGGGAGCGTCGAGGTTTAGTTGGGCCGGCGGCGCAGGGGCCGGGTGGCGGCCCGTGCCCACGAGCGCAGAGGCGCGGAGTTCCGCCAGCCACTTCATGCGGTCACCACAGACCCGCCAACAACAACCGACAGGGGACGCAGGCGGCCCTCCTCCAGTTCCCCGAAAAGTTCGACGGCGTGCCCGCCTGTCAGCGCCAGCAGGTAGCCGAGGCGGGCGTCAACCAGTGGCAGTCCCTGGCCGGACCCGTCCTGCACCCACCCGTGGTCCACGGGGCAGATCCGGACGCCGGAAAGCAGTACCGGATGCCGGTCCCGCCAGGGGGAGGCCGCGACGGCGCGCGACTCCGCTTCCAGGGCCTGTTGGATGCTGCAGCCCGGACCGAGCCCTCCGGCCGCACCCCGGGGCGCGGCCGGAGCGTTGAACAGGGCACGCCGGGGTGCGGTGCCGGGATAGCGTGCGACGGTTCCGTCCAGCATGGCCCCTGCCAGTTGTGGCATGGCAAACGCCTCACCCCGGGCGGCGAAGTCGAGGAGCACCACCACTGTTCCGTCCGGACCGCGCAGCCAGGTGCGCTGCTGCTGGAGGCGGCCATCGTCGCTGCGGTGGGCGCCCAGCACCAGCCAGGGTCCGGGCAGCGCCTCGGACCCCTGCACCTCAGCGGAGGGCGTAGGCCATCCCACTGCTGCGCGAAGGTCAGCCAGTTCTGAGGGCCCAAGCCGGTCCCGCTGCCGCCAGGCCTTGGTGAGTGCCCACCAGCGGCCCGCATGGAGCAACAGGTGGTCGGCCCAGTCGGCGCGGGCATGGACGTCCGATCCCATGGCACGCACCTGGTCGGCCAGGCCGGGAAGCTGTGTATCAACCAGCCGGGCCGCCACCCCGTCCCACCAGGAGTACGGCTGGTTGCGTACCGGGGCGAGCCCTGTCCGCACCAGGTCTGCCAGCCAGCGGGCAAAGTCGTCAATGCCGGTGTCCATCAGCGCCATCCGGTCTGCCAGCCGCCTGGCCTGCGCCGCCGGATCCGCAGGCTCAGCACCCTGGCGCTGGTTGCGGGCAACGGAGAGACCGGTCCGTTTGGCTGCCCATTCCTGGGCATAGCCGGCGGTCTCGCTGCCGGCCGCGGCGGCCTCGCCCCCGGCCCACAGGAGCAGCAGGGCGAGGGCATGCTTGCAGGGGAACTTCCTGCTCGGGCAGGTGCAGCGGTATGCGGGCGCCGTGGTGTCCACGCTTACCTGGTACGGGGTCTTTCCGCTTCCCTGGCACTTTCCCCAGACCAGGTCCTGGTTGCTGCCGGTATCGGACCAGGGTCCCGGATGGGCCAGCCTGCGCGCGGCCGCGAGGGAGGCATCGTCAGGCGCGGCGCTGACAACCCGGTCCTCACTCCAACGCCCCATGAACCACATTGTGCCTGATGCGGGACGGTTCCGGCACAGCTGCGGCGAACCGGATTCAGTGTGTCTGTTTCCGCAGGTCAGGCAGCATTGACAGGGCCCCCCAGGCCTGCCTGAGGATCAGGCTGCGTACGCATCCGCGGCGGACAGCGCCTCGTCCAGGATGGCCAGGCCCGCCGCGGCGTCGTCGTCATTGACATTCAGCGGGGGAGCGACGTGCAGCCGGTTGCCCAGGACCAGAGGCAGCAGGCCCCGCTCCAGGCACGCCTTTGCCACGGCAGCCATCGGCGCGTTCGTCGGGCCGACGGCGCCCGGCGGCACCAGCGGCTCCCGCGTCACCGGGTCACGCACCAGCTCCAGGCTCCACAGCCCGCCAATGCCGCGCACGTCCCCGACAACCCGGTGCTTGCCGGCGAGCTCCCGGAGGCCGGGCCCCAGCACCTCGGAACCGAGGCGGGCAGCGGCCGCAATGGTGTTCTCGTCGCGCATCGCCGAAATGGCGCCCACGGCAGCCGCGCAAGCCAGCGGGTGGCCGCTGTACGTGAGGCCCGCCGGGTAGGGGCGGGTGGTGAACAGCTCGTAAAGAGCATCGGAGATCAGGACCCCGCCCAAGGGCACGTAACCGGAGTTGACACCCTTTGCGAACGCCATCAGGTCCGGCGCCACACCGGCATGGTCCACGCCGAACCAGGCCCCCGTCCGGCCAAAACCGGCCATCACCTCGTCGGCAACATAGACAATGCCGTGCCGGTCGCAGAGCTCGCGGAGCCCGCGCAGGTATCCCGGCGGGGGTACGATGACGCCCGAGCTGCCTGTTACCGATTCCAGGACCAGCGCGGCAATGGTGCCCGGGCCTTCTAGCAGGATCACCTGTTCCAGGTGGGCCAGGGCGCGTTCACATTCTTCCTCCGGCGTCGTCGATCCGAACGCCGACCGGTACAGGAATGGTCCAAAGAAGTGGACAGCGCCGGCCGTTCCGGTGTCAGAGGGCCAGCGGCGGGGGTCGCCCGTAAGGTGGATCGACGTCGTCGTCGACCCGTGGTACGAGCGGTAGGCGGCGAGCACCTTGGGCCGTCCTGTGAAGAGCCGTGCCATCCGCACCGCATGCTCTATGGCCTCCGTGCCGCTGTTGGTGAAAAGGACATGGCCCAGGCCCTCCGGAGCCACGTCCACGATCAGGCGCGCCGCTTCTCCCCGCACATCGGACGCCCAGCCGGGTGCCAGCGTGCAGAGCCGGTCCGCCTGCTCCCTGATCGCCGCTACGATGCGCGGATGCTGGTGGCCGAGGTTGGCGAACACCAGCTGCGAGCCGAAGTCCAGGTATCGCCGGCCGCCGTCGTCGAAGACATGGCTTCCGGAGCCCCCCACCAGCGTCGGCACGTCTCGCGGCCCCTGCACCGCCCAGGGATGGAACACCAGGTCGTCGAGATTCATGCCACCCTCCGTTGCGCTCCGCATCAGGCCCGGTATGACCTGCTTGCATCCTATGCCTGGCAACGGCAGACCCGCGTGGGCGGCTGCAAACCCCGGCAGATCCGTGTCAGGATGCAGGTATGCCGGACCGCCTGATGCTGCTGGACACTGCCTCCCTGTATTTCCGTGCCTTCTTCGGCATGCCGGACACGGTCCGCCGGCAGGACGGAACACCTGTCAACGCGGTCCGCGGGCTGCTGGACATGATCGCGAGGCTGGCCACCGACTACCGGCCCACGCACCTGGTGGCCTGCTGGGATGATGACTGGCGTCCCCAGTGGCGCGTGGACCTCATTCCGACCTACAAGTCGCACCGGGTGGCCGAGTCCGTCGTTGACGCCCCGGACATCGAGGTTGTCCCGGACGCGCTCGAGGCACAGCTTCCCATGATCCGCGAGGTGCTGGGCCTCGCCGGCATCGCCATCGTGGGTGCCGCTGAGCACGAGGCCGACGACGTCGTGGGCACCTACGCGAGCAATGCCGCCTTCCCGGTGGACGTCGTCACGGGCGATCGCGACCTGTTCCAGGTATGCGACGACGGGCGGCAGGTCCGCGTCATCTACACCGCCCGCGGGATGCGGAACCTCGAAGTGGTCACCGAGGAAACGGTGGTGGCCAAATACCGGGTGCTGCCGCAGCAGTACGCCGACTACGCCACCCTCCGGGGCGACGCCTCCGACGGGTTGCCTGGCGTTGCCGGAATCGGCGAGAAGACGGCGGCTTCCCTGCTCCTGAAGTACGGCACCCTTGAGGGGCTGCTGGAGGCGGCAGAGGACGACGGCAGCGGACTGGCCGGCCCGGTCCGGGCCAAGCTCGCCGCTGCCGCCGACTACCTCGAAGTAGCCCCCGCCGTCGTACGGCTGGTGCGGAACCTCGAACTTCCCGGCCTTGAGGAGGTGGGCGCGCGCCTGCGACCGGTGACCGGGAACCCGCGCGCGGAACTGGAGCGGCTGGCGGCGGACTGGAACCTGGGCGGCTCGGTGCGGCGGCTCCTCGACGCGCTCGACCGGACGGCGTAAGGCCGCCGCATCCCGGGTGTAACACTGGCCAGCGTGTGACGGCCGGTGTCGCGCAATGACCCGCCATGACGGCCCGTTGCGGGACGCGTCGGAGCGTTGCGCAGTGGCTTGATCGCCCTGGCGGGCCTTTGGTTTGGTGAGGTGACGATCCAAGCGAGAGGCCACACCCATGACAATCACCTCCGACCTGGCACCCCGCCGGCTACGGGACATTTTTGGCACCTTTGCCACAGGACTGACGGTCGTCTCAGGCTCCACCGGGAACGGGCCGGCCGGGTTCACCTGCCAGTCCTTCGCCTCTCTGTCCCTGGAACCTGCGTTGGTCACCTTCAACCCCGCGAGGACATCAAGCACCTGGCCGGTGCTGAGGGAGGCCGGCTCCTTCACTGTCAATATCCTTCCCGCAGAGCACCAGCACCTGGCCGCGCAGTTCGCCCGGTCCGGCTCGGACAAGTTTGCCGGGGTCAGCCACACGACCTCGCCGCTGGGCAACCCCGTTCTTGACGACGCCCTGGCCTGGATTGATTGCGAACTGCACGCCGAATACGACGGCGGCGACCACACCATCGTGGTGGCGGCCGTGCGGCACCTCAGTGCCCGGCGGAACGCCGAGCCGCTGCTGTTCTTCAAGGGGCGATATGCAGGACTGGCACCGGCGGAGCGACTCCTTGAGGCTGCCGGCTGACCTGCCTGTCAGGAACAGAAAGCTGCCGCAGCCGTGGACGGCTGCGGCAGCATTCTTTTGGTGATGATCAATAGGAGATGAAAGCCACCAGCTCGCCCACCCGGTCCTCAGGGTAGTTCTTGGCGATATCGCCCTGGCTGAGGACGCCGACGAGGTTGTGCCCGTCAATAACCGGAAGGCGCCGCACCTGGTGGTCCTGCATGGTCCTGATCGCCTCTTCGATGGAATCGTCGGCGCCGATGGTCACAGGCTTGCCCTGGCCGAGTTCACCGGCTTTGACTGACCGCGGGTCGCCGCCTTCCGCCAGGCATTTGATGACGATATCGCGGTCCGTCAGCATGCCCTTGAGCCGCTTGTCCTCGCCACAAATGGGGAGCGACCCAACGTCGAGGTCCTTCATTTTGCGGGCGGCCGCCTCCAGAGTCTCGTTCTCGCCGATACACTCCGCGCCGCCGGTCATGATTTCCCGTGCCGTTGCCATGATTGTCTCCTGATGCCATACCTCGTTTGATTTCTTGCCTCCCGGAAGGCCCTGCGGAAAGCCGCTGCCAGCTGCGGATCCGAAGACCGAACCGTTGGAAAAATGCTAAGCCTGCTGATTATTACTGTCCAGAGCCGGCGGGTGTTCTTCGCGCCGGTCCGCGCAGGCGCCGGCGGCTTTTCGCTCAGACTCCCTTCTTGCGCCTCCTAAGTTAGGTAGTAAGCTTGCTGAGCATTACTAGTAAGCTTGCTGATGAATCGGATGATGGAAGCAGGAGTAATGGGCACAGTGTTTGCGGTTGCCTTGTCAATCACGCTGACGGCCGGGGGAGCCGCGGTGGCAGCGGGCGCCCCCTTCGGCGGCGCTGCAGGCCTGGGCGGCCAGTATCTCGCCGGCCACGTCCTGCTGGGCGTAGGACTCGGCCACCTGGCGGCAATGCTGGTACGGTCCGGCCTTCGCAGGATTGTCCGCCGGGTCCGCTCCCGCGCCGGTTCAGCCCCTGCGGTGACGGCTGTAGCGTCCGCCCTCCCGGCAGCAGAGGCGCCCGAGGTCCGGCTTGCCAGTGTGTCCGTGCTGGCCCCCAGGCCCGCAGCGGTTCCACCCCTGCGGGGCCGGCATGCGGCCTGACTTGCAGCCTGCCGGGCAGCAGAGTCTGGCGGGAGCGGCACGTCCAGTCAAAGCAAGGTCAGTAAAAGCCCGGCAAGTGGCAGCGGGACCTGTGCCGGGGCGGCGGATGCGGACAGCAGCCGCAGCGCTTGTGGCCGCGCTTGCCGTGGCCGCCATTGTCTTCGCGGTGACCACCGGTTTCCGGCCGTCCGATTCGGATACAGCAACACTCCGTGGTTTCCAGATCAGGGTCCTGAGCATCAGCCAGGCCGCCGCCGAGAACCGGATGGACGGAGCCCTGGCCGCCCTTCAGGCGCTGGAAAGCGACCTGGATGCCGCGGCCCGCGATGGGCGGATTTCAGCACCGCGGCTTCGTGGCATTGAGACAGCGCTGGCGGCTGTCCGCACAGACATCGACGGGTACTTGGCTTCGCAGGCGTCCCAGGCGGGCGCAGCGGCCGCACCGGGTACCACGGAAACCGTCCCGTCTGAGGCAGCGGACACGCAGCCCCAACCTGTCCAGCAGGTGCCGGAAGAGCCGGTCATTGCGCCGCTGCCACCGGCAGACCAGGCCGAACCGCCCGCTGCGGTCCCGGACGTGGCCAAGGAGAGTAAAGGAAAGGGCAAAGCCCAAGGCAAGCAGTAACCACCTGGAGCGGGCAAAATGGACGGGTGACTTTATCCAGCCGGCAGGAACGGCCCCTCGAAGCTACGGCCTTCGACCTCGATGCCATCGGTGCGGGGCTGGCATTCGCAGGCTCGCTTGGCGCGTTGAAGGATGCGCTTGCCAACGGCACGGCAGTAGTACAAGCGCCGCCCGGCACCGGCAAAACCACCCTTGTTCCGCCCTTGCTGGCAAACCTTGTGCACCCGGCTGGACGGGTGGTGGTGACGCAGCCGCGGCGTGTTGCGGCGCGTGCTGCGGCACGGCGGCTCGCTGCCCTGGACGGGTCCCGACTTGGCGGCCGGGTGGGCTACACGGTCCGCGGGGAACGGCAGGCAGGAGCGGAAACGCTCGTTGAATTCGTAACCCCGGGCATACTCCTGCGCCGCCTGCTGGCGGATCCGGGCCTTGAGGACACCGCCGCCGTCGTCCTGGACGAAGTGCACGAGCGCGGCCTCGAGACCGACCTGCTGGTCGGCATGCTGGCCGAAGTGCGGCAGCTCCGCGGGGACCTCACCGTCGCCGCAATGTCCGCCACCCTGGACGCGCCCCGTTTCGCTTCCCTGCTGGGGGATCCCGACGGCGGACCCGCGGCTCCCGTGGTCGACTGCCCTTCGGTGCTTCATCCCTTGGCAGTGGCGTGGGTTCCGGGCGGCGGCCTGCGGCTGGACGGCAGGGGAGTGGCGCTGGGCTTCCTGGACCACCTGGCGGAGACGGCGGCGCGGGCGCACTCGGAAGTGCTGGCCGAAGACAGCAGTGTGGACGCGCTGGTTTTCGTTCCCGGTGCCCGGGAAGTTTCGCAGGTGGCGGCAGGGCTGCGGCGGCGGCTGGGGCCGGCCGTGGACGTCCTGGAACTGCATGGCCAGGTGGGCGCCGCTGAGCAGGACCGGGCGGTGTCCGGACGCAGGCCGGGGGAGAGCCCGCGGATCATCGTTTCGACGGACCTGGCCGAGTCGTCACTGACCGTACCGGGGGTGCGGCTGGTGGTTGATTCCGGCCTGACCCGTGAGCCGCGCAGGGACTCCGGCCGCGGGATGAGCGGCCTGGTGACGGTTTCCTGCTCGCGGGCATCGGCAGACCAGCGTGCGGGACGGGCTGCCCGCCAGGGCCCGGGAAGAGTAGTGCGCTGCTACAGCCAGCAGGCGTATGGGGCGTCACCTGCCCACGTAACACCGGAGATGAGAGTGGCGGACCTAACGGGGGCTGCGTTGATGTTTGCCTGTTGGGGGTCCCCTGGCGGTGAGGGCCTGGCCCTTCCGGACAGACCGCCGCGGCAGGCCCTCGAGGACGCCGTGGAGGTGCTGCGGGACCTCGGCGCGGTTTCCGCCGACGGGCATGCCACGTCCGCCGGCAGGATCTTGGCCGGGATTCCGGCTGACCCGCGGCTTGCCCGCGCCCTGCTTGACGGTTCCGCAGCCCTCGGAGCCCGGGAAGCGGCCGAAGTGGTGGCGGCCGTGGCCGGCGACCAGCGGGCTCCGGGCGCAGACCTGCCCGGCCTCCTGTCCCGGCTCCGCAGTGACTCCGGCCCCGCCGGGCGGCGCTGGGCCGAAGAAGCCCGGCGGCTGGAACGACTGGCCCGGACCATGTCTTCCGCCCCGCAACCGGCCCTATCCATCGAGGGCGCGGACAGCGCGGCGGTGGGGGCCGTCGTCGCCCTCGCCTTTCCCGACCGGGTGGCCCGCCTTGTACCGGGCGACGGGCCGGCCCGCTACCTGCTTTCCTCCGGGACACGGGCGGGACTTCCTGCAGGAAGCGCCCTGTCCGGGCAGGAGTGGCTGGCCGTGGCCGAGGTGTCCCGGGCCGACGGACGGGACTCTGCCGGCACCGGCGCCGTCATCCGGGCGGCGGCACCGTTGACCGGCGAACTTGCCCTGGCCGCTGCCTCCGGCCTCGTCGCCGAGACTGTCGAGGCCCAGTTCAGCCAGGGGCGGGTGACGGCCCGTAAGGTCCGCCGCCTCGGCGCGATCGTGCTTGCTGACACGCCAGTCCGCCCCGGACCGGAAGAGGGCAGGTCCGCGGTTATCGGCGCCCTGCGCAAGGAGGGTCTGGCTGTCCTGGAATGGTCGACGGCGGCCGCGGGCTTGCGCCGCCGTCTTGCCTTCCTGAGGCGGGAACTGGGGGCGCCGTGGCCGGACGTCTCGGACGCGGGCCTCCTGCTGTGCCTCGATGAGTGGCTGGGACCTGAGCTCGAAACGCTTGCGGCAGGGGCCGCCGTCGGGTCCGTGGACCTCGCCCAGCCGCTGCGCCGGCTGTTGCCTTGGCCCGAGGCCGCCAGGCTTGACGACCTTGCCCCGGAATGGCTGGAGGTTCCCAGCGGTTCACGGATCACCATCGACTATCCCGGCCACGATGAGGACGGCACCCGCCCGGTGGTCGCCGTGAAGCTGCAGGAGTGCTTCGGCCTCGCCGAGTCGCCGCGGCTGCTCGGCGGCACCGTGCCTGTGCTTTTCCATCTGCTGTCCCCGGCCCGCCGTCCGCTGGCGGTGACCGACGACCTCACTTCCTTCTGGTCCGGCCCCTACGGTCAGGTCCGGGCGGAGATGAGGGGCCGCTACCCCAAGCATCCGTGGCCGGAGGACCCGTGGAGCGAGCCTGCCACGGCCCGGACCAAGCAGCGCAGGTAGCCGTTTCGAGTTGCTTCCTGTCTGTGTTGGTGCGGCCGGGTGATAACTCCGATACAAGATCGAAACGTTGCGTCGACGTGCTGAAACATGCCTTGGTTAGGCTCACAGGTACATGGACAGCGTGGTCCATTCAACTTATGGAAGGACGTAAAGATGTTTCTCTTGAACAGCGTTAACCTCTTGCTCGACGGCCGGCGCGGCGACGACGCGTGGTCTTCCAGCGGGAGCACCGAAAAAACGGATTTCCCCGAGGGACAGCTCACCTCCACAGCCTGGGAGGGCTGGTGGCACGAGGACGCCGCGTAGCGGATGCTGCCCCGGGGGCCTAGTGACTGTTGGCGCGGATGAACCCGGCGACGGGCGCTCCCAGCGAAGCCCCTATCTCGTCCGCCTGGCGTTTCTGGCCAGCCACGGCGAAGGAATGGTCGCCGCCCTCCATCCACTGAAGTACAGCTGACGGCCCGATGCGGGAGACTACGCCCTCTAGGATTTCGGGTGTGGCAAAGGTGTCGCGGGTGCCCTGCAGGAACAGCATGGGGGTGGTGATCCCGTACAGGTGCTCGTCACGCAGTTTCTCTGGTTTTCCCGGCGGGTGCAGGGGATACCCCAGGTAGATGAGCCCGTCGGCCGGCATCCCGTCCGCCACCGCCATCGACGCCATCCGGCCGCCAAACGACTTCCCGGCAGCCCAGAACGGACCGGAGCCTCCATACGCGGCAGCCTGCCCCACAGCCTCCGCCATGGCGGCCCGCCAGGTGGCGATGGCCGCGGGAGGCCGGTCAGGAAACCGGCGCCCGGCTTCACGGTACGGGAAGTTGAACCGAAGGGTGGCCAGTCCCAGGGCATTGAGGGCACGGGTGAAGCCCCGGAGGAAGGGGTGTTCCATGCCGGCTCCGGCACCGTGGGCGACCACCACTGTAGCCCAGTGCTCTTCGGGGCAGGCATAGGCCGCGGAGACCTTGGTCCCGTCCACGTCAAGGGCGAGGTGTGTTTCGGCATCGGGCATGACTCCATCATGCCTGACCGCGGCGGCTGAAATGTGCCGCCTTCAGGACGGCGGGGTGTACGTTGTCCCCATGGCGAGCGAACAGACCACCATCACGGTCCAGGGTCCCCACGGCGAACGCGAAATGCGCATTTCCAGCCCCAGCCGGGTCCTGTGGCCGGACCTGGGCCTGACCAAGCTGGACCTGGCCCGCTACATCTGCGATGTGGGGGAGGCCTTCATTGCCGCGAACGGCGACCGGCCCGTGTCCCTGCAGAGGTACTCAGACAACATCAACGGGGACATGTTCTTCTCCAAAAACCCGCCTAAAGGGACACCGGACTTCGTCCGCTCGGTCAAGGTGGTTTATCCCAGCGCACGCTCCCATCCGCAGCTGGTGCTGGATGAGCCTGCGGCGGCCGTGTGGGCAGTCCAGATGAACACAGTGGTGTTCCATCCCTGGCCGTCCCGGACAGAAAACACGGACAACCCGGACCAGTTGCGGATCGACCTCGACCCGCAGCCGGGAACAGATTTCGACGACGCCGTTCCGGCCGCGCTGGTCCTCAAGGAAGTGCTGGCAGAAGCGGGCCTGGACTGCTTCATCAAGACGTCAGGAAACCGGGGCCTCCACGTCTACGCGCCCATCGCGCCCGTCCGCGAGTTCCTGGATGTCAGGCACGCCGTGATTGCCGCGGCGCGGGAAGTGGAGCGCCGGATGCCGGACAAAGTGACCACAGCCTGGTGGAAGGAGGAACGGGGCCAGCGGATTTTCCTCGACTTCAACCAGGCTAACCGGGACCGCACCATTGCCGGCGCTTACAGCCCGCGCGCCTTGCCGCATGCGCCGGTATCCTGCCCTATCACCTGGGATGAGCTGGGGAACGCCGATCCGAAGAACTTCACCATCCTCACTGTTCCGGAGCGCCTGCGGACCACCGGCGACCCCTGGGCCGATTTCCACCGTAACCCCGGCAGCATCGACACCCTGCTGGAGTGGTGGGAACGCGACGTCAAAGACGGCCTCGGTGAACTGCCCTTCCCGCCGGACTACCCAAAGATGCCCGGCGAGCCGCCACGGGTACAGCCAAGCCGGGCCAAGAAGCAGGACTGATTCTTTGAGCCGCCACAGCTCCTGCTGGGAACCCCGCCGCAGCCCTGTTCGCACTATTCCGGGGGACCTGCCCTGCCCAACACCTGGACCGAGCTTTTCGCAGCAGCGTGTCCCAGGATTGGTGCCCCTAATTGGGTAGGGGTGCTGCATTTGATAGGTCTGTCAAGCAACCCGCCGCTTGTGGGAGCTGCGGCCGCTGCTGGTCCGCTGCCAGGTAATGGCGGCGCTGTAGATCGGTAGAGATGCCCGGTGGGTGTTCGGGTTTGGACTGTGTGCCGGAGGCCTGGTGTCAGTAGCGGTTTTGCTGTCCAGCCTAGGGTTTCTTTGGTGTGGTTGCAGGCTTCGCAGAGCCCTTGGCCATTCTTCGCGGTGGTGGTTCCGCTGTTGTGCCAGGCGGTGATGTGGTCGTGGTGGCGGATGGGCGCGTCGCAGTACGGTGTGCGGCAGGTGTCGTCCCGGACCTGGAGGAAGCGTTTGAGC
>NZ_JBNHFD010000103.1:0-12629 GCF_059089865.1 Arthrobacter sp. Y3221157 | reverse complement strand
TACGTGGAGCCGGCCAAGTGGGTGCAGGAGCTGCGGAACCGGACCACCGGATCCGAGCCGATCCTCATGAAAATCGAGATGGACGGCGGGCACGGCGGCGCCTCCGGCCGGTACGTGCAGTGGCGCGAGCGGGCGTGGGACTACGCGTTCATCGCCGATTCCCTCGGCGCCACCGAACTGCTGCCGGGCGCGGGGCTCAAGTAGGGCCTTCCGCCGGCCACTCAGGTCTGCGGGTGCTCTGCCAGCCACTCCGCCAGGGTTTCGAGGTTGGCGCGGACCGTCCGCCCCTGCGCGCGCTCCACCAACGGATCAGCCAGCTTGCCGAAGACGCCGCCCAGGCCTGATGCGGCATCGATGCGCTGGGTGAGGCGGGTGCCGCCGTCGGCCGGTTCAACCTGAAAAGTGATGGTGAAGTCCAGCTTGCCCTCTACGGAACGGGACACCATGCGCCGGGGCGGATCGAACTCGGTGACCTCGACAGTCCAGTCGAACTGCCGGCCCATGACTTTGCTGGTACCGCGCCCGCGGGTGCCGACGCCCAGGGGGCCGTCCCCCACCTGCTCCGAAGAGGTGACGGAGGAATCGAATACCGCAACGTTCTGGAACTTCGACACGAAGTCAAAGACCTCCTGCGGCGGCCGGGCAATCACAACGCTTTCTTCTACGACAGGCATTGGGTTCTCCTTTGAAGGGCGCCTGATGCCGGCGGCTCTGCCGGCAGGAAGGCAGGCACAGCGACAGCTTGGACCTGCCTCCAACTCCTGTCAATAGCATCTGACGTGCGGTAACACTGGCAACGGACTGTACGCCAAAATGCTAATCATGCTTACTATTGGTTCGCGCAGGGCTGCCCGCTGGGGGCAGGCCAACCCGCGCGAACCGGAGGTTGCAGAAACATGGATCATGAAATGCGTCCCCTGACTGACGATGAACTGCTCGCGGAACAGGCCACCGCTTTGCCGGACAAGGAGGTGGCCTCGGTCCTGGATTTGAACGCGGACCTCGATTTGGGCATCGACGCCGCGGCACCCATCGACCTGGCCGTCGCCGCCAACGCCAACGTGGCAGCACCGATTGACGCTGCCGCCTCGGCCAACATCCTCTCCTACGGCTCCGACGCGCAGGCACTGGCCGACCAGGGCGTGATGATCGAACAGGGCATCACCGCCGACGCGAACGCCGAATCCACCCAGGACAGCACCATCGACCAAAGCAACGACACCATTGACGGCGGCACCCCTGAAGCCACCGAAATGGTCGACGGCGGCACGGTCCTTCCCGACGGCGGCCTGCCGGACGTCCGCGCCCTGCCCACCGACCCCACGGCTGCCCTGGACGGGGACCTGCTCAACGTCAACGTGGACCTCGCCGCGGACGCGGACATCGCCGCACCCATCAACGGTGCTGTCGCAGCCAACGCCAACGTGGCCGCCCCGATCGATGCCGCCGTCGCCGCGAACATCGGCTCCATCGACAGCCAGGCCTACGCGGTGGCCGAGCAGGACGCCATCATCTCGCAGAACATCGACGGCGCAGCCAACGCCTCTGCCGACCAGCAGTCCGACCTGCAGCAGTAAGCCCAAATGAGCCACGTCACCGGCGGGCCGCGCTCCCAGGCCGGCCCGCCGTCGTCCCCTGCCCCCACTGCCGGGCACCCGCGGAAGTTTCCCGCCCGGGCCGGCGGTGTCCAGCTCCTCGGCCAGTCCGAAGGGTCCGGCTACCGCGAAGCGCCCTCACTGGTGCGCCGCTCGGACGGCCAGACACTGCAGCTGACCCGCCTGCTCTATCTGGTGCTGGAGGCGGCTGACGGGACACGTGACGTGGAGGACATTGCCCGGCACGCGAGCCAGGGCTCGGGCCGGCAGGTCAGCGCCGACAACGTGCGCACCCTGATGGACTCGCAACTGCTGCCGATGGGCCTGCTGCGCCTGGCTGACGGGTCAGAACCCGAGGTCCGCAAGGCCGACCCCCTGTTGGGCATGCGCTTCCGCTACACCGTGACGGACCCGGAGCGCACCCGCAGGATCACGGCCCCGTTCACAGTGCTTTTCAACCCACTAATCGTCGTGGCCGTTACCGCCGCGTTCTTTGCAGCCGTCTGGTGGGTTCTGATGGTCAAGGGTTTGGGCTCCGCCACGCACGAGGCCTTCGCCAGTCCCGGGCTGCTGCTGCTGATCTTCGCCATCACCATCCTCTCCGCCGGGTTCCACGAGTTCGGCCACGCCGCCGCGGCGCGCAGGGGCGGTGCAACACCAGGCGCCATGGGGGCAGGGCTGTATCTGGTCTGGCCTGCCTTCTTCACGGATGTCACGGATTCGTACCGGCTTGGCCGTGGGGGCAGGCTCCGCACCGACCTGGGCGGGCTCTATTTCAACGCGATCGTAGCGGTCGCCATCATGGGCCTTTGGTGGGCCACCGGGTTTGATGCCCTGCTGCTGGTGGTGGTGACCCAGATCCTCCAGATGGTCCGGCAGCTCCTCCCCCTGGTCAGGTTCGACGGGTACCACATCCTGGCTGACACCACCGGCGTCCCGGACCTGTTCCAGCGCATCAGGCCCACACTGCTGGGCCTGCTGCCGTGGCACTGGGGAAAGCCTGAAAACCGCGTGCTCAAGCCGTGGGCCCGAGCGGTGGTGACGCTCTGGGTCCTGGTCACCGTGCCGCTGCTCCTCTTCAGCCTGGCCGTCATGGTGATCGCACTGCCGCGGCTGCTGGCAACGGCCTGGGACAGCGCGGTCACGCAGCAGGAGATGCTGGCCGCGGGCCTGGCTGCGGGCGACCTGGCCGGCGCCGCCGTGCGGGTCCTCGCGATCGCCGCCGTCGCACTGCCAATGCTTGGCATGCTGTACATCCTGGTCCGGCTGCTGCGCCAGCTGGTCACCGGCCTCTGGAAGAAGACCCGCGGGAAGGCCCTGCAGCGCACAGCTACCATGGCCGCCATTGCCGCTTTGCTTGTCGGCCTCGCGTGGGCCTGGTGGCCCGACGGCGGGACGTACCGTCCGGTGCAGCCTTACGAGCGCGGCACGCTGGCTGATGCCACCGCCACAATCCTTCCCCAGGCCAGCACTACTTCGCTGCGCGAGGGCGGCAGCGGACGCACTGTTGCGCTCTGGCCCGAAGGCAGCCCGAAACCAACCCCCGACAATCCCCAGCTGGCCATGGTGCTGGTGCCGGCGGAAGCAGCCGCCGCGCGTGCAGCCACGGGCGAGCCAGCCACGGCCGCCCCCTCATGGGTGTTCCCGTTCGACCGGCCCGCCGCACCGGAGGGCGACGGCAACCAGGCCTTGGCCGTGAATACCACCGACGGTTCGGTTACCTACAGTGTGGCCTTCGCCCTGGTGTGGGCCGAGGACGGCGAGCCGGTGGATACCCGCAACGAGGCCTACGCATTCGCCAGTTGCAACGGCTGCGCTGCGGTGGCTGTTGGCTTCCAGGTGGTCCTCATCGTGGGCCAGGCGGACGTCATCGTCCCCGAGAACCTCTCCGCAGCCGCGAACTACAACTGCATCGATTGCCTTGCGTACGCGCTGGCCAGCCAGCTGGTCCTTACCCTTGACGGACCTCTGGACGGGGACAGCCTGGCGCAGCTCAACGCCCTGTGGGCAGAGATTGCCGAGTACGGCCGGAACCTCCGGAACGTTCCACTCTCGGAAATCCAGGCCCGGCTCGCGGCGTACAAGGAACAGATCACGGCCATCGTCAAAGCAGCTCCGGCCGCCTCCGGCACCACGGGCAGTGCCGCCACGTCCGCCCCGTCGCCGTCACCCGACAGAACAGACGCACCGGACGGAAGTACAGCGGTTCCCTCCTCGCCGGCACCGGACGGGATGGCACCAGCGCCGGCAACGCAGCCCGCCGTCGGTGACGCGCCGCCGTCGTACTCACCCGTTGAGACACCGCTGCCAACGGCGGATACTGGGGGCACGGCCCCCGCCGTGGAGCCCCAAGCCACCGCAAACCCCAGCTAGGAGTACAAATGTCATTGAGCAAGGGAACATCCGTGGAGTGGAATACGTCGCAGGGCAAGACGCACGGCAAGATCATCGAGAAAAAAACCAGCGACTTCGAGCTGGACGGCCATAAGCACCGGGCCAGCGAGGACGAACCGCAGTACGTGGTGGAGTCGGCCAAGACAGGTGCCCGGGCCGCGCACAAGGCCTCCGCCCTGACCGAGAAGAAGTAGCGCCATGGCCGGGCAGCACGAGGTAGTGATCATCGGCGGCGGCAACGCCGGCGTGTCCTTGGCGGCACGCCTGGAGCGCTACGGCGTCAAGGACGTGGCACTCATCGAGCCGAAGGACCACCACCTCTACCAGCCGCTGTTCTCGCACATCGCCGGGGGGCGGGCGTCGGCCAAGGAGGCGGTCCGCACCCAGGAGTCCGTGACCCCCAACGGTGTCACCTGGATCCGGGACAGCGCCGTGGACGTGGACGCCAACGCCAACACCGTCACGATGGCGAATGGGGCCACCGTGGCCTACGGGCAGCTGGTGGTCTGCCCGGGCCTGCAGTACGACTGGGACGCGGTGCCCGGACTGGCCGAGGCCGTTCACTCCCCTCACGGCGCCTCGCACTACGAGTTCGAACTGGCCCCCAAGGCCTGGACGCTCCTCAGCGGGCTGACCTCCGGCACCGCGGTGTTCACCATGCCGGCAGGGCCCATCAAGTGTGGAGGCGCCAGCCAGAAGCCCATGTACCTGGCCTGCGACTACTGGCAGGAACAGGGCGTCCTGGACGAGATCCGCGTGGTGATGGTCCAGCCCTACCCCACCGTCTTCGGCGTGCCGGAGGTGGACCGGGAGCTGGACCGCAAGATCGCCGAGTACGGGATCGAACTGTGGACCAACAGCGAACTGGTCTCGGTGGACGCCGCCGGCCAGACGGCCAACATCCGCAATGTTGAGACCGGTGAGCAGCAGTCCCTGCACTACGACGTCCTCAACGCCGTTCCGCCGCAGTCGGCGCCGGACTGGCTCAAGGCCACCGACCTGCCGGCGGCCGGGGACAAGGGCGGATTCGTAGAGGTGGACCGGCAAACGCTGCGGCACCTCCGGTACCCCAACGTGTGGTCCTTGGGGGACGCCGCCGGCACCACCAACTCCAAGTCCGGAGGTTCGCTGCGCAAGCAGACCAAGGTCCTGGCGAAGAACCTGGTGGCGGCGCGGAAGGGCAAGCCGCTGACCCAGAAGTACAACGGCTACTCGGTGTGCCCGTTTACCGTCTCACGCGACACGGTAGTGTTCGCCGAGTTCGACGACCGGTACCGGCCCATGCCCACCATCCCCCGGGTGCCCACCTGGAACGAGAGCAAGCTGTCCTGGGTGGTGGACCGGGATATGTTCCCGCAGGTCTACTGGAACCTGATCCTCAAGGGCCGGGCTTAGGGATTGACGACGGCGGCCGTCGCCTCCGCGATGGCGCGCTCCTCGTCGGTGGGAACCACCAGGACGGGGATGGCCGACTGCGGCGTGGAAATCACGCGCGGTTCCTTGGACCGCTCCGCGTTCAGGCCGCCGTCGAGCTCCACTCCCAGAGCGCCCAGCTTGTCCGCCACCAGTGCGCGGAACTGGTGGGAGTTCTCGCCGATCCCTGCCGTGAACACGAGGGCCTTGGCTCCACCCACCGCCACGTGGTAGCCGCCTATGTACTTGGCCAGCCGGTAGGAGGTGACCGCGAGCGCCGTCGCTGCCCGCGCGTCGCCGTCTTCCGAGGCCTCGACCACGGAGCGCATGTCGTTGTTGCCGGCCAGGCCCTTGAGCCCGGATTCGCGGTTCAGCATGGTGTCGATGTCCTCGGGGGTCCAGCCGGCCCTGCCCAGGAACACCAGGATGGAGGGGTCCAGGTCGCCGGAGCGGGTGCCCATCACCAAACCCTCCAGCGGGGTGAAGCCCATGGACGTGTCCACGGACCGGCCGCCCTGGATGGCCGTCACGGAGGCGCCGTTGCCCAGGTGGGCGATGACGCCGTCGAACTCCTCCACCGGGATGTCCAGCAGCGCTGCGGCGCGGCGCGTCACGTACTCGTGGGAGGTGCCGTGGAAGCCGTAGCGCCGGATGCCGTGGTTGGTGTAGAGCTCGTCCGGGACGGCATACCGCCAGGCGTGCTCAGGGAGGGTACGGTGGAAGGCGGTATCAAACACGGCCACCTGCGGCATGTCCGGCCACTTTTTGGTGATGGCCCGGATCCCCAGGACGTTGGCCGGGTTATGCAACGGCGCCAGCGGGTTGAGCCGCTCGATGGCACGGGTGATTTCGTTGTCGATCAGCACCGGCTCGGCGAACCGCTCGCCGCCGTGGACCACCCGGTGCCCCACCGCCCCCAGCTGCAGGTCGCCCAGTTCCTGGTGGATGGCGGCGTCCACCTGCTCCAGGGCTGCCGCATGGTCCCGCGGGCCTTCGATCTCCCCGTCGCCCTCTCCCCCGTTGCCCATCCCGATCTTTTCGATCAGGCCCTCCGTGAGGACGGTTCCGGCTGCGACGTCACGCACCTGGTACTTGAGCGAGGACGAGCCGGAGTTGATGACGAGGACGAGCATGCGGGGCCTCCTGAGCCTTTGCGCCAGCGGTTCAGTCCCCACTATATGTGCGGCAGATCAGCGGTCGGTCAGCAGCAGCGTGTTCCCGTCCGGGTCCAAGGCAGTGAAGAACAGGCACACGTCCGGAGACCCCTCGATGGGTCCGGGGCGCAGGCCCCGCTCCTGCAGCTCGGCCCGCTTCCGGGCCAGGTCCTCCATCCTGAAGTTGCACGTTGCCCAGCCCAGTCCGGGGGTTGCGTTGATGCCGCTTTCCGGCCCCATCAGCGTGAGCGATGAGGTCCCGGCTCCCGTGAGGACGGCAGAGAACGGGGTTGCTTCCCGGATGTCCAGCCCCAAAACGGAGCTGTACCAGCCGGCGGAGTGCTGCGGGTCCTGGACGGGGATGAAGGCTGTGGTGATGGCGGTTCCTGGCATAGTTGCGATGGTACCGAATGCATCGTGTGTTCCTTGCGGATCGGGCCGGGCTGTGCCTACAGTCGGCGGACAGGCTGGACCACGCCGAGAGGACATTCCAATGACGAACGAGCCCACTTCGATCGACGAGAACGACCCCACCAACACCGGATCCAGCAGCACCGCGCCGCTCCACACCGGCGCCGGATCCGGCAGCAAGGAACCCACCGGCGTCGAGGGCGCCAATCCCGCGCTGGACGATACCGGCAGTCCCAAGGCCGGCGAAACGGGCGAGGCGCCGCAGGCACCCGAGAACCCTGAGGGCCTGGACCTGACCCCGCAGGGCCTGTCAGACGAGCCCGCCAAGGAAGAGGACAAAGAAAGCCTGGCCAAGCCGGACAACAGCTAGTCATTACGGTCCGACGGCGGCACCCACCCGGGTGCCGCCGTCGTCCGTTAACCCGTCCTACGAAAGTGGCGCCTGCGCCTGGATGGCCGTGATGGCCACCGTGTTCACGATGTCCTCCACGGTGCAGCCGCGGGAAAGGTCGTTGACTGGCTTCCGCAGCCCCTGCAGGACCGGCCCGACGGCGACGGCGCCGGAGCTCTGCTGCACCGCCTTGTACGTGTTGTTGCCGGTGTTGAGGTCCGGGAAGATGAACACCGTCGCCTGCCCGGCCACGGTGGAGCCCGGCATCTTGGACTCGGCAATGGAGGCGTCCACGGCGGCGTCGTACTGGATGGGCCCCTCCACGGCGAGGTCCGGCCGGCGCTGGCGCACCAGTTCGGTGGCCTGCCGCACCTCGTCCACCGCCTCGCCGGAGCCCGAACCGCCGGTCGAGTAGGAAAGCATGGCAACCCGCGGCTCCACGCCGAACTGTGCGGCGGTTTCCGCGGAGGCCAGCGCGATGTCCGCCAGCTGCTCCACGTTGGGATCCGGGTTCACCGCGCAGTCGCCGTACACCAGCACGCGGTCCGGCATCAGCATCAGGAACACAGAGGAGACGATCTTCACCCCGGGGCGGGTCTTCACGAACTCCAGCGCCGGCCGGATGGTGTGGGCCGTGGTGTGGGCCGCGCCAGACACCATGCCGTCCACCACCCCCAGCTGGACCATCATGGTGCCGAAGTAGCTGACGTCCTGCATGATCTCCAGGGCCTTGGCCAGGTCCACGCCCTTGTGCGCCCGGAGTTCCGCGTACTTTTCGGCGAACTTCTGGCGCAGGTCCGAGGTTGCCGGGTCCACCACGTTGATGCCGGAAAGGTCGATGCCCCGGGCCGCCGCCAGCTCACGGACGTCCGTCTCCGGGCCCAGGACGGTCAGGTCGCAGACGTCGCGGCGGTGCAGGATCTCGGCAGCGCGCAGGATGCGGACGTCCGTGCCCTCCGGCAGCACCACGTGCCGGCGCTGCGAACGGGCCCGCTCGATGAGGTCGTGCAGGAACCTCAGCGGGGTCATCCGCTCCGGCCGGGGCAGGTGCAGGCGCTCCACCAGCTCGGTCTCATCCACCCGGCGCGACCACAGTCCCACGGCCGAGGCCACCTTGCGCCGGTGCCCCGACCAGATCTCGCTCCGGACCTCCGAAACCCGCTTCGCCGTGGTGTATGTGTCCTCCCGGGAGGCGAACACCGGGAAGGGCGCCTGCGCCAGGAGCGGGTAGATGTTGGCGTCAGGTGCCAGGCCGCCGGTGAGGATCAGCGCGGACGCCACCGGGAATTCGGGCGAGAAGGACGACGCCAGGCACGCCACCATTACGTCTGCCCGGTCCCCCGGCACGATCACCAGGGCGCCCTCGTCCAGGACGTTGAGGAAGTTGCCCACGTTCATGGCCGCCACTTTGATGTCCTTCACGTCCCGCTCCATGTCCGGACGGCCGGCAATCTGGCGCACGGCCAGCGCCGTGGCCACCTCGCCGGTGGTGGGCCGCGCGATTTCCTCCAGCTCGGGCAGGACGTACACGGGACGGCCGGACGCGCCCACCTTGACCTCCGCGGCGATGGCGTCCACCAGGTCCGGGTCCGCACGGTTCACCAGGATGGCCAGGAGCGCGCACTTTTCCGCAGACAACTCCTTCCGGGCAACCTCGACGGCGGCGGCTGCCTCCGCCACGGTCCGCCCCTTGGCGCCCACCACGGCCACCACCGGGGCGGCGAGGTTGTTGGCCAGGCGGGCATTGAGGTCGAACTCGACGGCGGCGTCCTGGCCGGTCAGGTCCGTTCCCTCCACGATCACCACGTCGCAGTGCCGCGAGATGTCGGCGAAAATCTCCACGCACCGGGAGTCGATCTCCTCGCGGTTTCCCTCGGCGAGCAGGCTCCGCACTTCCTGGAATGTCAGGCCGCCGCGGCAGCGCTCGTCCTCAAGCGCGAACCGGGACTTCATCAGGGCCACCATGGGGTCATCCGCGGCGGAAGGGCCGGTGACCACGGGCTTGAAGAAGCCGATCCTGTCCGCATGCCGGTGCAGGGTGTCCGCCAGGCCCAGGGCCACGAGGGACTTGCCCGATCCGGGAGTGGTTGCGCTGACGTAGATGCCTTTGGCCATGGTCCGCCCTTTGCTGGTCTGCTTCTGCCGGTCCCTCCATCCTTGCACCTGCACCGGGACTTGCGGCACCGCTTGCCCGCCGGGAGGTGTGGTGATGGGCACGTAACGGGACTGCCGGCACTTCGACGGGGCCGCCGTCGTGCGCTCCCGCCCAGTTGCTTTTCCGGCGCTTTCCGGCCGCGCCGTGGACGACGGCGTGTCCCGGCTTGGGGAAGGTCTCCCGAGCCGGAGTAAACGGGCTGGAACGCACGCCCTCCCTTGACACCGGACCCCCTCATGGGATTACCTAATGAACATTCGGTAAATAAAGCTGGAGGCAATGACGCATGGCTGAAACAACACTTTCCGGGCCACCCCACCCCATCCTGGAAAACGACTACGCCTCCGAGTGGATGGGCATCGAGGTCCTCTCCCTGAGCGACGGCCACGCCACCATCCGAATGACCCTCCGGCAGGAAATGCTCAACGGCTTCGGCATGGCCCACGGCGGAATGATCTTCGCCTTCGGTGACACCGCTTTCGCCCTCGCGTGCAACCCCATCAACCCGGCGCCCGGCGAGGAGAACACCATCACCGTGGCCTCGGGCGTGGACATCAATTTCCTCAAGCCCGCGTTCCGCGGCCAGGTGCTCACCGCCGTCGCGGACCGCCGTTCCAGCGCCGGCCGCAGCGGCCTGTACGACATCCAGATCTTCGCCGCCGACGCGGACCAGCCTGAATCCCCCACCTCCGGCACCCCCGGCGAGCTCGTTGCAGAGTTCCGCGGACGCAGCCGCACCATCCCCAAGAAGTAGGAAACCATGACCCTGCATGCCCCCGAAACGCCCGCCGCAGCAACCGCACAGTCCGCGGATGCCGTCCTTGACCGCGAGGAGACCATCTCCCGCGACGAGCTCGAGGCCCTCCAGCTCAGCCGCCTGCAGCACACGGTTGCCTACGCCTATGAGCGGGTGCCGCTGTACAAGCGCAAGTTCGACGACGCCGGCATCCACCCGTCAGACCTCCGCGAACTGGCAGACCTGGGCAACTTCCCCTTCACCACCAAGGAGGACCTGCGCCAGGAGTACCCGTTCGGGATGTTCGCTGTGCCGCAGCACGAGGTGGCCCGCGTGCACGCCAGCTCCGGCACCACCGGCCGGCCCACCGTGGTGGGCTACACGAAGCAGGACCTGGCCGACTGGGCAAAGCTCGTTGCCCGCTGCTTCCGCGCCTCCGGCATCCGCCCCGGCATGAAGGTCCACAACGCCTACGGCTACGGCCTGTTCACCGGCGGCCTGGGCGCGCACGCCGGCGCCGAGGCCTTGGGCTGCACAGTCATCCCCATGTCCGGCGGCCAGACAGAGCGGCAGATCCAGCTCATCCAGGACTTTCAGCCGGACGCGATCCTCTGTACCCCCACCTACCTTCTGACCATCGCAGACGCCATGGCACACATGGGCATCGACCCCACCTCCACGTCCCTGAAGTACGCCGTGCTCGGCGCCGAACCGTGGACCCAGGAGATGCGGCACGAACTCGAAGTCACCATGGACATCAAGGCCTGCGACATCTACGGCCTATCCGAGGTGATGGGTCCGGGCGTCGCCGGCGAGGCTGTGGAGACCCAGGACGGCAGCCACATTTGGGAGGACCACTTCCGCCCCGAAATCATCGACCCCTTCAATCCCGTCCCCGGCAAGGAGAACGTCCTGGGCGACGGCGAGCACGGCGAACTGGTCTTCACCTCGCTCACCAAGGAGGCGCTGCCCATCATCCGGTACCGCACCAAGGACCTCACCCGCCTCCTGCCCGGCACCGCCCGCCCCGCGCACCGCCGGATGGGACGCATCACCGGCCGCAGTGACGACATGATCATTCTCCGCGGCGTGAACCTCTTCCCCTCGCAGATCGAGGAGATCGCGCTGCGCATCCCCGAGCTCAGCCCGCACTTCCAGCTGGAGCTCACCCGGCCCGAGGGGCAGCGGATGGACCAGTTGACCGTGAAGATCGAGCGTCGGGACAACGTCACCGCCGAGCAAAGCGCGACGGCGGCACGCACCCTGAAGGAGCAGATCAAGATCCACGTCGGTTCCTCCTGTGCGGTGGCAGTGGTGGAGCCGGGTTCGCTTGAGCGGTCCAACGGCAAGCTCCGCCGCATCTACGACCTGCGCCCGAAGGGATAGCCGCACAGGAGGTGCCGGGCTGTCCGGCCCGGGGCCTGCCCGGACCAACCGACCGTTCGTGAGAAACTAGCACCTATGCCCAGCCAGACAACCAGTACCAACGGCGCAGCCGTCAACGGATCAGCCAAACGCGGCCGCCCCGGCTACGACCAGCAATCCGTGCTGCGGATAGCCGTGGACGTCTTCAACCGGCACGGCTACGACGCCACCTCCATGGGCATCCTGGCCGAGAACCTGGGCATCTCGAAGTCGGCCATCTACCACCACGTGCCGTCCAAGGGCGACCTCCTCAAGCTCGCGCTTGACCATGCCCTCGGCGGGCTTGAGTCAATCCTCGAGGAGCCGGAGGCAACCTCCGGCGCCGCCGACGCGCGGCTGGAGTTCGTCCTGCGCCAGACGGTGGCCGTGCTGGTGGACCGGCTGCCGTTCGTGACACTGCTGCTGCGCCTGCGCGGCAACACGGAAATTGAACGGGACGCCCTGGAGCGGCGGCGCACCTTCGACCACAAAGTGGCGGCCCTGATTTCGGCGGCCCAGGACGAGGGCTCGCTCCGCACCGACATCGATCCCCGGACCGTCACGCGCCTCCTGTTCGGCATGATCAACTCCATCGTGGAGTGGTACAAGCCCGGCGGTTCGCTGTCACCGGAGCGCCTCGCCGACGACGTCATCACCATGGCGTTCGACGGGCTGCACGGCCACTCCTAGCCCGCCAGCGCCTCTTCCCGCGTTGCGGGCCGGCAAATACTAAGCGTGCTTGGTATTTGCCCTGCTCCCCGGCTACGGTGGTAGAAAGCCGCCGTCCGCAGGGGAGGTAGTCAATGAGCCCGGCCATCCATCCGGGGCCCCGCAGCCGGGGCCGTCCCGGTCCACTCAGGACCGCCGCCGCCGCACTGGCGCTAGGTGCCGCCGTCGTGCTTTCCGCCTGCATAGGAGGTACGCCTCCTCCCCCGGCGCCGAGCGGGACCGCCGACTCCGGCAACACCGCAGCAGC
>NZ_JBNHFD010000102.1:0-12734 GCF_059089865.1 Arthrobacter sp. Y3221157 | reverse complement strand
GGGAACTTTGCCTCCATTGCCGGGGCGGGAGTGCTGAAAGGCTTCCATGGCTGATCCCCTGTTCCGGCGCGGTCCGCTGCGCTTTTTCCCCGCCGTCGGCCCCCTGGTTGCTTAGGGGCCGTGAGCCGACCCCTGAAAAGGGCTGTCAGTGGTGGCTGACTCCCAGCGGCCGGCCCTTGGTTTCCTTCGCGAGCACCACACCAATGGCCGAGATGACGCAGAGCACCATGATGTAGATGCCGATGGAGCCCGTCCACCTGGTTGTCTGCAGCAGGGTCTCGGCGATGGTGGCCGCGAACGCGCCGCCCAGGATCGCGCCGAAGGCGTACCCAATGGAGATGCCCGAGTAGCGGACATTCGCGGGGAACATTTCGGCGTACATAGCGGACATGGGGCCGTAGGAGAGGCCCAGGCCGATGGTGAGGACGAACAGGGCCACGCCGTACAGCCAGATGTTCTTCGTGTCGATCAGGGCGAACATGGGAATCATCCAGACAAAAATGATGGCATAACCCGTGAGGAACGTCTTGACCCGGCCGATCCGGTCCGAGAGCCAGCCTCCCGCCAGGGTAAAGATCAGCCAGCCGAACGACGCAAGGGTGGTCGCCAGGAGAACCTGGGGTGTAGGCATCTGCAGGGTCCGGGTGGCGTAGGCGATGAAGAAGGCGATCAGCAGATAGCCGGCCGCATTGTTCGCGATGAAGATCATGGTGGAGTACAGCACCGGCTTTTTGTGGTTCCGGACCAGCTCACCCAAAGGGGCCTTGCTTTCCTGCTTCCGTGCGGCCATTTCCTGGAAAACCGGGCTCTCGGCCACGGCGCGGCGGATCAGGTAGCCAACAACGATGAGGACGATCGAGAGCAGGAACGGCACGCGCCAGCCCCATGCGGTGAAATCTTCCCGTGACATGCTCGTGTTGAGCAGGAACAGCAGGCCGGTTGCGAGGATCATTCCGATCGGCACACCGATCTGCGGGTAGGCACCGAACAGGCCGCGTTTGTTCAGTGGCGCATGTTCAACCGCCATCAGCGCCGCCCCTCCCCATTCACCTCCGGCAGAGAATCCCTGGAGGATGCGGAGAAGGATCAGGAGGACAGGTGCCCACGCGCCGATCTGGGCATAGGTGGGCAGCATGCCGATCAAGGCGGTGGCAGCTCCCATCATCACGAGGGTCATCACCAGAACTGCCTTGCGGCCCAACCGGTCGCCCAGGTGGCCCGCGACGACGGCGCCAAGCGGCCGGAACAGGAAGCTGATGCCGATCAGGGCGAAAGAGAGGATCTGGGCCAGGCCGGGATTCGATGCGTTCAGCGGCGCAAGGAACAGCGGTGACAGCAGCGTGGCGGTCAACTGGGCAAAGATGAAGAAGTCGTACCACTCAATGGTGGTGCCTACGAGGGTTCCGGCGAGGACCTTGCGTTCCTCCCGGCGGGTGCTGGGGCCGGCGAGGGTGTCCACCTTGGACGGTGTGGTCATTGAAACTCCATTGTTCAGTGGCAGCAGTGCCGCCGGGACGCCTTCAGGATTACCGACAGAACGGTCAGTTAGTTAGTAGGGTACTACGAAATTGTGAGGCTTGACACGTGCCCTTTCAAAATTTCGCAGTGGCCATGCTGTGGCTAGGGAATTCCATATGAGAATCCTTGGTTCACATTGCGAAAAAGCGCCCGATCCGGGTCACAATAGGAGCTACGGAAACCCAATCAGCTGGCCCCTAGGATGGAACCCATGACTCCCACCGCCGCCGCCCCTTCAGGAGCCGCGCCGGCGCAGGCTTCCGCGTCCCAAACGCTGTCCAGGGGCATCCGCGCCCTGGAAATCCTCGCCGCTGCCTCCGGACCGCTGACCATCGCGGAACTGGCTGACGCCATGGGAGTACACCGGTCGGTTGCCTACCGGATCCTGCGGACCCTTGAGGACCACTCGCTCCTGGTGCGGGACGACGCCGGCAAAGTCCAGCCCGGGCCCGGGCTGGCCGTGCTGGCGCGCGGGGTTTCGCGGAACCTCCAGGCCGCCGCCCTTCCCGAGCTGACGCACTTGGCCAACACCCTCGACATGACGGCGTTCGTAGCCGTGTGGGACCACCACGACTGCATCACCCTTGTGACCGTGGAGCCCAGGCATTCAGGTGCTACGGTTGCCCAGCACCCCGGCACCCGGCACCCGATCAATGCCGGTGCACCCGGCATTGCCATCCAGTCGGCACTCACGGAAGCCGAATGGGACCGGCTGAACACAGGAATTCCCTACCGCCCGGAGGCGGGCGAGGCACGCCGGAAGGGATACTCGGCCAGCCACGACGAAGTCATTGCGGGCGTATCCTCGCTGGCAGCCCCGGTCCGGGTGCCTGGCGGACGCCCGGCCGCGCTCGCCGTCGTCTATATCCGTTCCGCCCATGATCCGGAGACCGTGGGGGCTGCCCTTGCCGAAAGCGCCGCCCGGATAGAGCGCCAGCTGGCCTAGCGGCAGAGTCAGTTGCCGGCCTCCCGGGCGCGCAGGACCCGGGAGGCCGCGGTCAGTTGCCGGCCTGCCGGGTGCTCAGGACCCTGGCGGCCGCAGCTCCGAGCAGCGCCAGTACCACGGCGGCGCCGACGGGAACCGCGAATGCCGCGTGGTGGCCGCCGGCCTCTGCAAGATAGCCGCCGATGGATGAGCCAAGCGCTGTTCCCGCCACGATCCCGCTGGCCAGGGCGGTCATGACCGTGCCCAGCCGGCCGGCAGGTGCCAGCACGCCGCCGGCCGCGAAAACCGTGACCATGACCGGGCCCACGGGGAGCCCGAGGATGAGCAGGACTGCCACCATGGCGGCGAGCGAGGACGGAACCAGCAGCAGCAGCGCCAGCAGTGCCATCAGCGCAGCAGACAGGATCCACCGCCGGGAGAGCCCGAACCGCTGGGGCCAGTAGGCAACCGAGAGGGCGGCAGCGGCGGAGCTCAGGCCCATGACGGCGTACAGCAGTCCGGCGAGTTCAGATCCTGCCTGGCCGGCCGAGAAGGAACTCAAGGCAGCCTGTGTGGAGCCGAAAAAAGTTCCCATGCAGACCATGGCCGCCACGGGCAGGGCCACCGCCGCGGGGATCCTGCCGGCGCCCATTGTGCCCTGGCCGTCCTTGGTGCCATTGTCGCCCCTGGCGCGTTTCGGGCCCGGCCGCACCGCCCGGTGGGTGGGATGGGCGGCGAAGGCGGGAACCAGGATGATGGTCATCGCTGCAGCAAGCGCCAGCGGAAGCCAGGGAGCCAGGAGGCTGGCAAGGATGCCCACCAGTGCCGGACCCAGGACAAAGGTCACCTCATCCGCAGTGCTTTCGTAGGACAAGGCGGTATCCAGGTCCCGCTTGCCGGCCTTCGCAGGCCCATGCAGTGTCAGGGCCATCCAGCGGACCCGTGCCAGCGGGCCTACCTGCGGGCAGCTGGCGCCGGCGGCGAACGCGGCAGCCAGGATTGCCGGGTGGAAGCCTCCGGAACTGCCCAGGCCCGTGCCTGTGAGGATCAATGCCACCACTGCTGCGGTGTTCATGAGCGCAGAAGCCATCAGGACTGGACGCTGCCCCCACCTGTCGGCAAGGGCACCAAGCACGGGGGCACCCAGGGCTGAGCCGATGCCGACCGCCCCGGCCGCCGTCCCGCCCGCGGCGTAGGATCCGCTGACGGAGGTGATCATGGTGAGCGTGCCGACGGTGAGCATGGCCAGTGGCAAGCGGGCGAAGAGCCCAATGGCGATGAAGCTGCGGCCGGCAAGGTGGGAAAGCCGGGCGAACCGCCCCCGCGGTGGAGTGCCTGAGGAGGAAACCTGGCTGCTGGGGCTGGCAGTGTCTGTGGACGGGGAGGCTGGTGATGTCATTCCGGGCTCGTTCAGTTCATGCGCATCGTCCCTCCTCCCGATGCGCGCAACCCGGTAACTGGACAATTATAGCGGGGAAGTCATAGCGCGCCCCCGGATGCCTCGCGGGCATCCGGGGGCCGGACTGGAGAGTCAGGCCCCAAGATCCGCAGCCTCGGAAATCCGCAGCGTGGACCCGTTCCGGCCCTTCAGCACCTGTAACTGGGTGCCGATGCGCTGCTTCATTTCGCCGACGTGGCTGACGAGTCCCACCACGCGCCCGCCGTCGCGCAAGCCTTCCAGCGCGTCCATGACCTGCTCCAGTGACTGCTCGTCCAGGCTCCCGAATCCCTCGTCCACGAAGAGTGTCTCGATCTCGACGCCGCCTGCTTCCTGCTGCACGACGTCGGCGAGGCCAAGCGCCAGGGACAGGGATGCCATGAACGATTCACCGCCGGACAGGGTAGAGGTATCGCGGCGATACCCGGTCCATTGGTCCACCACTTCCAAACCCAGCCCGGACTTGGCACCCCTGGCGGCCTTGGCATCAGTGTGCTGCAGCAGGTAGCGGCCATCACTCATGGCCACCAGGCGCTCGGACGCAGCGAGGGCCACCTGCTCAAGCCGCGCCGCCAGGACGTAGCTGTTCAGGCTCATCCTGTACGTGTTCTCCCCCCGGCCGGCCGCGGCATCGGCCAAGCCGGCGAGCATCTGTGCATGGTCGGCTGGCCCCCGGACAGACTCGCTCAATGCCTCATACTCTGCGCTGATGGCGGCCAGAGATTCCAGGCAGCGGCCCGCCATGCCGGCCGCGAGCTGGGCATCGCGCGCTTCCTGGCGGGCAGCAGCGGCGGCGTCACGCAAGGCGGCAAACCGTTGCTCGTCAACGGTGAATCCGGCGGCCTGTTCTTCAAGCGCCAGCACGATGTCATCCGACGCGAAGAGTTCGTCCACTCTGGCTGCCTCATCCCGGGCGGCCCGGACCTCATCCTCCAGGACGGCTGCCTGGGCGGAGGGAAGCAGCTGCTGCCTGGCTTCTTCGGCAGTAGCGAAGCCGGCCTCAGGCAGCGCCAGCTCCAGCTGTTTCCGGGCGTCCGCGGCCTGCGTCCGCGCACGCTCCAGTTGTGCCGCGGCCTCCACGGCCTTGTCCAGCACAGCAACGGCGTCCTCCAATGACCGCAGTCGATGGGACAAGGTGCGGTGGCCGCCGCGCAGCTCCGACAGCGCCTGGTCCAGCGAGGCAGACTGCCCAGACAAATCTGCCAGGGAGCCGTTTGCCTGGTGCAGTTCCGCTTCCATCCCGGCCTTTGACGCCTGGCCGGCGGCGAGGTCTGCATCCAGGGCATCCAGACGGGTCCTTACTGCCGCAAGTTCCTTGACTGCAGCGTCCGCTTCGGCGGCCGCGGCACGGGCCGCTTCCGCGCCGCCCAGGGCTTCAGTTTCGGGTGTGTCCCCACCCTGGCCTGCGAGGACAGCCACCTGCTGGTTCGCTTCAGTCAGTTCTGCACTAACCAGGGCGAAGGCGGCTTCTGCAGCTTCATAGGCGGCGTGGGCGGCGTCCTCCTCCTGGGCCAGGCCCGGGCCTCCGGACCCGGCAGCGACGGGGGCGGGATGGTCGCTGCTGCCGCAAACCGCGCACGGCTCACCCTCGACCAGCTGCGCGGCCAGCTCGGCAGCTGCGTTTGCCAGCCGCTCTTCCCGAAGATCCAGCCACCGGCGTTTGGCTTCCAGCTGGTTGTCGCGGGAGGCGTCGTACCGCAGCTTCACGGAGTCACGGGCTGCGGCAGCCGCAGCGTGCCGGCGGACAACGTCCAGCAATTCAGTGGCCGCTGCCGCTTCCTTGGTCCGCAGCGCGGCGGTGCCGGCGTGCTGGACCAACCGTTCCAGGCCGCCCGCTAGCCGGTCGCGTTCTTCCTGGAGCGATGCCAGGCGGTGGTCCAGTCCGGAGATCCCTCCTTCCAGTTCCTGTTGCTTCCCGGCCAGCCGGTTCTGTTGCTTGCGGAGGGCCTGCAGCCTGTCCTCGTCCGGCAACCTTGCCTCGACGACGGCCAGGAGCGAGCGCAGGCGCCCCAGCTCCCCAGCGGCAGCCGCAGCGCCGGCACCGGCCAGCCCTGCACCCCGCAAACCAGGATTATCCTGGCGAGGCTCTTCGGCCCAGCCTGGATCCAGCCGTGCAAGCTCACTGCTGTCTTCCGCGGCGAGGCGAAGCAGGGTGATTGCGGATTCGGCGGCGCCGGCGGCATTCCTTACCCTGGCCTCGGCCGCGTCCACGCCCTTCAGGTGCCCGTCGAGGACCGCTGCCTGCCGGTGGCGCGCCAGGCGAAGGACCAGGCTTTCCAGCCGCGGCGCGGTCTCCTGGACAGCTGCCCGGCGGGATCCTGCGGTCTTAAGCCTGCGGCACCGTTCTATCCTGGCGCCTTCTTCATCAACGGCGCGCGCCTGCGTGCCGCTCTCTATGTCGGCCGCCTTTGCCAGGTCCGTCAGGTGGGCCAAGCGTTGCCCGGCTGCATCGCGCAGCCATTCCAGCCGTGCGGCCATATTCTCAGCGGGCGGGGCGTCTGCCGCATCCAGCTCCACGGCGGCTGCTTCGGACTCTGCCCGTGCCGCGAGGACTTCGAGTTGCCCGGCCAGGGCAGAGACTTTCTCCCTTGCCTCACCTGCCTGGCGCGAGAGTTCCTGTTCCAGTGCCTCAAAACGCTGGGTGCCGAACAGTTTTTGCAGCAGCTCCAGCCGGTCCGCAGCCTTTGACCGCAGGAATGCGGCAAAGTCGCCCTGCGGAAGCATCACCACGCGGGTGAACTGTTCCCGGTCCATGCCTAGCAGGGCCAGGATCTCCGCTCCGGCCTCGTCATTCCGTGCCGATTTCTCCACCCACGCGCCCTCCACGAGCTCCCGAAGGAGCGTCTTGGCCTGCTGCGTGGTGAACCCGTTCTTGCCCCGCGTACTGGGCTTGTCCCAGGCCGGCGAGCGCGTCACTTCAAACCGCCGCCCCTGTGCCGAGAATTCACAGCTGACCGCTGGCTCCTGTCCGGGTTCAGCATGGTCGCTGCGCAGCCGCTTGCCGTCCTGGCGGGCCCCGGGAACGGACCCGTACAGGGCAAAGCAAATGGCATCCAGGACGCTGGTCTTTCCGGCGCCGGTGGGTCCGTTGAGAAGGAACAGCCCGTGGCCGCTCAGCCGGTCAAAATCGATTTCTTCGGTGCCGGCAAAGGGGCCGAAACCGGAGATGCGCAGGTGGTGGATCCTCATCGTGAACCCTCCAGGGAACGGACGTTCTCGAGGGCGGCGGCAAGGGCTGCTTGCTCAGCCGCGTCCGGGACTCGGCCGCGCACGTGTTCGAGGAACCCGCAGCACACGGCGAGGTCGTCCGGTGCCTCGGCGAGCCTGCTGCTGTAGGTGGCGGCACTGGCGGCTGTCCCGCCCTGGGGGTCGAAGCCCAGGACCAGGGTGTCAGGAAACCGCGCCCGGAGCCGGTCCATTGCCCGGGCGGGCCGTTGCGCGTCCGTGAGGGTGATCTGGCAGTAGGCGGTTTCCGCCCATCCGTGCTGCAGCGACTCCAGGAGGTCCTGCAATGGACCCCGCAGGACAGCCAGGGTGCGGGGTGCTTCGAACAGCACTTCGTCCACGCCCTTGACCCCATCCGCGCCAATGTCCACCAGCCAGGCCCCTTTCCGGTGCCGCGCCTCTGAAAAGGAATAGGCCAGCGGGGATCCGGAATACCGCACCTCCGGGGACAATGCCTGGCGGCCGTGCAGGTGGCCGAGGGCGGTGTAGCTGAAACCCTCGAAGAGGTCCAGGGGGACGGCACCCACTCCCCCGATGCTGAGATCGCGTTCGCTGTCCGAGCTGATTCCGCCGCTGGCGAAGGTGTGGGCCAAGACCACCGGGTGGACAGTGAAGGTGGCCGCACGGCGCTCAATGTCTTCGCGGATGAGCCTTGTGGCAGCCTGGGTGACCTCGAAGTGGCTGGCCGTCTGCACGCCCAGCTGCCCCGCGACAAGTCGGGGCTCAAGCCAGGGGATGCCGTAGATGGCCAGTACGGCTTCCTTCCCGGCCGGGTCCGCGCCGAGTGGCAACAGCAATGGCTCGTCCAGGTTCTCCACACGGGTCCGGACGTGCACGCCCCCGCGTTCCAGCAGCCGCGCGGCAAAGCCGAGGCGGATGGCGGAGTCGTGGTTCCCGCTGGTCAGCACCACCTTGGCGCCAGCCGACGTGAGCCGGACCAGCGCCTCGTCCAGCAGGTGGACCACGTCCACGCCCGGCAGGGCGCGGTCGTAGACATCACCGGCGATCAGGACAACATCCACCTGGTGCCCGGCGACCGCCTCGACGAGCTGGTTGATGAAGGCGCGCTGGGACTCCAGCATGCCCACGCCGTGGAAGGAGCGGCCCAGGTGCCAGTCCGATGTGTGTAGTAACCGCATATTCCCAAGCTAGCGGGAGCCACTGACAGTTTGCGCCACCGCCGCAGCTGCCGGCTTTCAGCCCTTCTTGCCCTCGAAGAATTCCTGTGCCTCGCTGGGGCCGCCGTCCCTGTCCCTTTCGGAGAGTGACGTTTCCCCTGCCGGGGCGGCCAGGGGCGCTGCGCGGCCTTCGTCGTCGGACATATCCAAACCGCCGGGCTCGCCAGGTTCGGCGCCTGCCTGCGGTTCTGCAACTGCGCCTTCACCTGCCGGATCAACACCCCGGAAGGTGCGGAACACCAGGCCGGCGATGGCTGCGCCGGCCAGCGGCGCGGCAAGGAAAACCCACAGCTGTTCCATCGCCCAGCCTGAGCTGAAGAATGCCGATGCGGTGGCACGCGCCGGGTTGAACGGCAGGTTGCCCACCGCCTGTCCCAGCTGCAGCAGGGCCGCGAACGTCAAACCAACGGCTACCGGCGCAGCGGCGCTGGTTGCCCGGCCGCGGGCTGCTGCGCCGAGGAACACGGAGACGATGATGGCGGCGCCGAGGACTTCCAGGAGCAGCACGGCGGCCAGTGGCGCCTGGACGATGGAGTGCTCGCCAAAGCCGGCGGTGACTGTGTCGAACGCCGTGCGGCTGTCCGCAATCCCGGGAAGGGTCCGCAGGACCGCGTAAAGCGCCAGTGCTCCCAGTGACGCCCCGGCAAACTGGGCCACCACATAGGCACCGGCAGCCCCGGCACGGATGCGTCCCGCCAGGAGGTGCCCCAGGGTGATGGCCGGGTTGAAGTGGCCACCCGAAACGTGGCCGAACGCGAGCATGGCCGCGGTGACGGCCAGGCCTGCGGCGAGCGCTGCAGGCATGGGGCTGGACTGCGGGATGCTGAACAGCGGCACCCCCAGGCCGGCGACGGCCAGGAACAGGCTGCCGAACCCCTCGGCAGCCATCCTGGGCATCAGTCCAGGCCGGACGGCGTCCGGGCTGCCGTTCAGGGCGTCGGGTCGGGCTGGAATGGGGGTGCTCATCGTGGAACCTTCAAGTCGGTGTTCATGCGGGTGCTGCCGCCAGGCAGCCTGAACATTATTCCAGCCCAGGCTGGAGGTTTGCTGGGCGGCCCGGAGCGAGCAGGACGCCGGCGGGAACGGGTCCGGGTGCCACGGTAAATTTACTGCATGAGCATCCACGCCGGCGCACCCGCACCCACTTTGAAGTCACGCATCCACGGTTCCCTGCTGGGCGGCGCGCTGGGCGATTCGCTGGGTTACGCGGTGGAGTCCGACGGCATGGACGAGATCCGGCGCCGCTTCGGCGCGGACGGGCTCACCGGCTTTGAAGCATTGTCCGGCGGCAGCCACTTCTCGGACGATACTCAGCTGACGCTCTACACCGTGGACGGGCTGGTGGAGGCGCTGGAGTGGGCCAACTCGGGTGTGGGGGCGGACGTCAACGCCTGCCTCTGGCTCGCCTACCTGCGGTGGTTCGCCACCCAAGGCGAGACCGCCCCGGCCTCTGCCCCCGTTCCACAGCCGCGCTGGATCGATGGACACACCGTGCTGCACGAGCGCCGGAACCCCGGCAAGGCCTGCATCTCAGGGCTGGCTACCGGCGAGATGGGCACCGCGGCGCGCCCGGTCAATCCGGAGTCGAAGGGCTGCGGCACGGTGATGCGGTCGGCACCGTTCGGGCTGGTCCCGCACATCACGCCCGACGCCGTGTACAAACTGAGTTTTGATGCCGCTTCCCTCACGCACGGCCATCCGTCCGCCCGGCAAAGTGCCGGGATCTTCAGCCTCCTGATCCACAGGCTGGTCTCGGGCGAGGGGCTGGCGGAGGCGGCAGCCGGCGTAGCGGCGCATGCCGCAACCATCACCGGCGTGGCCCCCGAACTGCCGGAACGGCTGCAGGCTGCCCTCCACCTGGCACACAAGGGCATCGTTGAGCCGGAGGAACTGACGCAGGCACTGGGCGGAGGCTGGGTGGCTGAGGAGGCGCTCGCCGTCGCACTCTACGCTGTGTTGGCCACCGTCCCGGGTGAGGCTGCCGGGCAGGATTCACCGGCCGTCCGGCACTTCCGGGACGCCATAACCCTGGCCGTCAACCATGGCGGCGACAGCGACTCCACCGCCTCCGTGGCCGGGAACATCCTCGGCGCCCACTACGGCGAGGACTGCCTGCCCGGCGACTGGCTTGAAGCCCTGGAGGCCCCCGACGTTATCCGCGGCATGGCGGACCTCCTGGTCCGCGTCACTACCGGCGAAGGCTGATTCCGGCAGGCGCGGGAGCACCCGGGCCCGCCTAGACGGTGGCCGGTTCCGCCGCGGGCACCATCTGAAGGAACTCGCCCTCGGACAGCACCTCAATAGCCTGGCCCCGCTCATGGAGCTCCAGGACGCGGCGCGCCTTGCCTGTCAGCCTGCCCGAACGAAGGTCCGAGGCCACGAAGCCGTCACCCACCACCAGGACAGTGGTACGCCCGGTCACCCGGCTTTCGGTCCGCGCCCCCACCTCGGCGCTCCTCACTTTCGCCTCGGGGCGCCCGATGGACAGCTGACCCGTGAAGACGACGGTCTGGCCGAACAACGGATGCCCGGGCCCGGCGTCGGGGTTGGGTTCGGGGTTGATGCCTTCCTCGGGCCAGCCGGAGCGGAAGGGCCGGGCCAGCGCCGCACCGTTGCCGGATGGTCCCGGCAGCGACATGCCGGCGACGGCGGCAAGGCTGGGTTTGGACAGCGGATCCACCGCCGGGTCGAAGGCCTGCTGCCGCGGCACCGCGAGACCCAGGGAAAGGTAAAGTTCGGCGATGCTGTTGGCACTGTTGCGGCGGGCGATGTCGATGAGGATCCCCGCGCAGGCCCGGGCGTCCTCCGCGGCGTCGTGGTGCTTGACCAACGGCACGCCGGCTTCCTCGGCGGCGAACGGCAGAGAGTTGGACACCAGCGAATAGCACCGCCGTGACAGCATCACCGTGCAGACGTAATCGTAGGCTGGCCCCGGAAGGCCGGACACCTCCAGGGCGGAGCGGATAACGCCGAGGTCGAACGCCGCATTGTGGGCTGCCAGCACGTCGTCGCCGATGAATGCCCCGATTTCGGCGAACAGGTCCCCGAACCGCGGCCGGTCCGCAACGTCTGCGGCACTGATGCCATGGATCCGGACGTTGTGGAAATCGAAATGGTCGTGGTTCCGCGGCGGCCGCATCAGCCACGCGGCCTCGTCCACAATCCGGCCGCCCCGCACTTTGGTGAGCCCCACTGCGCAGGGAGAGCCCCTGAAGCCGTTCGCCGTCTCGAAGTCGATTGCAGTAAAGTCCAAACCCACGGCCCCCACCTTACCGCCGCGGGCCCGCGGGGCCCTGCAGGCACAGACCCGTCAAGTACCCTTGGAGGGTGAACTTTCCTGTGATGAACGACCTCGCCGTGTCCATGCTGGGCGGGGCAGGACCGGTCCAGCCGCAGCTGGCCTCCTTCCTGCCCGACTGGCTGAACCCCCAAGTCTTCCTGGCCGATCCAGCCCTTGCCCCTTGGGTGGTCCTGCTGGTCTGCGGCATCGTCTTCGCGGAAACCGGCTTGCTGGTGGGGTTCTTCCTGCCCGGTGACTCCATGCTGTTCACCGCCGGTCTGCTGGTGGCCACGGACACCATCAAGTTCAACGTCTGGCTGTTCGCGCTGCTGATTGTGATTTCCGCCATCATCGGCAACCAGACCGGGTACCTCATCGGTTCCAAAGCGGGACCGGCCATCTTCAACAAGCCCAACTCCAGGCTCTTCAAGCGCGAGAACGTTGAAAACGCCCACGCGTTCTTCGAAAAGCACGGCGGGAAGGCGCTGATCCTGGCCCGGTTCGTTCCCATCATCCGCACGTTCGTCCCGGTCATCGTGGGTGTGGCCCAGATGAGCCGCAAGAAGTTCTTCCTGTACAACGTCATCGGGGCCGTGCTCTGGGGCGGCGGCGTCACCCTGCTGGGCTACCTCCTGGGTGACCGCATACCGTGGATCCGGGACAACCTGGACATCATCTTCATCGCCATCGTGCTGGTTTCGGTCCTGCCGATCGGCATCGAGGTTCTCCGCGGCCTGTCCGCCAGGCGCCAGGCAGCAGCCTACGGCACCGACCCCGTGGACGAATTCATCGAGGAGCACGCTCCCGAGGACGAGCAGAAGACGCGGCGCCTTCCCTAGGCAGCCAGTCAAACGCAGAGGGTGCGCTTCCCCGGCCGGGGCAGCGCACCCTCTGCGTTTAAGGCCTGCGACCGAAGCAGGCCCGGGTCAGGAATCCGCGGGCCGCAGCGCCTCCACGATGGACGGCAGCAGGGCACGGAAGGCCTTGCCGCGGTGGCTGATGGCGTTCTTCTCCTCTGCGGACAGCTCCGCGCAACTGCGCTGCTCCCCCACGGGCTGGAGCACGGGATCGTAGCCGAACCCGCCCTCGCCGCGCGGCTGGCGGAGCAGGACGCCCTCCAGCTGCCCGTACTCCACCACCTCCCGCCCCGGCCCGCCGTCCGTTGCGGGC
>NZ_JBNHFD010000101.1:0-12742 GCF_059089865.1 Arthrobacter sp. Y3221157 | reverse complement strand
ACAGCAGCTGGCCGCGGCCGGCGCCCCGGCTGCCCTGGTCGAAGCCCAGCTGGGACAGCAGAAAGCGGAGCTGGCGGCGGGCGAAGCCAGGCTCCAGGCCGGCCAGCAGGAGCTCGAGGCAAACAAGGCGAAGCTGGAACTGGGCAAGCGCCAGGCAGAAGCATCGTCCGCCATCCGGTTCGTGTCCGAGGACGGCCGGGCCGCCGTCGCACAGGTGCAGTTCAACGCCTCCATCAACGGGCTGAGCCCCGAAACCCGGCAGCAGGTGCAGGACATCGCGCACGAAACGTCCTCCGCAGGCATCACCGCACTGGCCAGCAAGGAAATCACCGAGGACATCTCCGAACTCTTCGGCGCCGCCGAGATCATCGGCATCGCCGTGGCGGCCCTGGTGCTGATCATCATGCTTGGAACGCTGGTGGCGGCCGGCCTGCCCCTGCTCATGGCGGTGGTGGGCGTAGGCGTGGGCGTCGGCACCACCTTCGCGCTGTCCGGCCTCTTCGATATGAGCTCCATCTCGCCCATGCTGGCCCTCATGCTTGGCCTGGCCGTGGGCATCGACTATTCGTTGTTCATCGTGAACCGGCACCGCACCCAGCTCCTGGCCGGGATGGACCCTGAGGAGTCCGTTGCGCGCGCCACCGGCACGTCCGGCAATGCCGTGGTGTTTGCCGGCCTTACGGTCATCATCGCCCTCGCAGCGTTGGTGGTTCCCGGGCTGCCGTTCCTCGCGGTCATGGGCCTTGCGGCCGCCGGCACCGTTGCCGTGGCGGTCCTCGTGGCCATCACCCTCACCCCGGCCATGCTGTCGCTGATTGGCCGCCGGATCATTTCCCGGCGGGCCTGGGCCAAGGCGGAGGCGCACAATGCCGAGCCCGGGCACGAGGCAGCGGACGAGGCGGCCGACCGTGAACGCAGCACGCATGGCTGGGGCGGCCTGGTCACCCGGCATCCGGTGCTGGCCCTGCTCGCCGGAGTGGCCCTGCTGGGAACCCTTGCCCTGCCCGCCGCCCAGCTGCAGCTCGCCCTGCCCGACGGCGGTTCGGAACCCGTGGAGTCCGAGGCCTACCAGGCCTACGACCTGACGGCCCGGAGCTTCGGCGAAGGCGTCACCGGCCCCATCGTGGCCGTGGGCGAGTTCCCCGCAAACCTTGACGAGGCCCGGGCGCAGGCCCTCCAGTACGACGTCGCGGACAAACTGCGCTCTGTCGATAACGTGGTGGCCGCCGTGCCCGTCGCGCTCAGCGAGGACCGCCGGACGGCCGTCTTCCAGGTCATCCCCAAGGAAGGCCCGGCCAGCGCAAGCACCGTCCAGGTGGTCTCCGAACTGCGCGGCCTGAACGATGAGATCCAGGCAGAACACAACGTGGCCATCGGCCTGACCGGCCAGACCGCCGGCAACATCGATGTCTCCAGCAAGCTCGGCGAGGCCCTGCCGCCCTACCTGGCGATCGTCGTCGGCCTTTCCCTGGTCCTGCTGCTGCTCGTGTTCCGCTCCATCGTGGTTCCGCTGCTCGCCACCGGCGGGTTCCTGCTCTCCCTCGCCGCGGCCTTCGGCGCCGTGGTGGCCGTGTACCAGTGGGGGTGGCTGGGAGGCGTGTTCGACGTCGCCAACCCCGGGGCGGTCCTGAGCTTCCTGCCCATCATCCTGATCGGAGTCCTGTTCGGCCTGGCCATGGACTACCAGGTGTTCATCGCCTCCGGGATGCGCGAGGCGTACATGCACGGCTCGTCCGCCAGGGAAGCAGTACGGGTGGGCTTCCGGCACGCCGCAGCGGTGGTCACAGCCGCCGCGATCATCATGGTGAGCGTGTTCGCCGGCTTCATCTTCAGCCACCTCACCATGGTGCGGCCGCTCGGCTTTGCGATGGCCTTCGGTGTCCTCCTCGACGCCTTCGTGGTCCGCATGACCATCGTCCCGGCGGTCATGTACCTGCTGGGTGAAAAGTCCTGGTGGCTGCCCCGCTGGCTGGACCGGATCCTGCCCGACGTGGACGTGGAGGGGGCCCGGCTTCCCCGGCCGGAGGCTGCGGAGGCATCGGGCGAGCTGGTCCACTGACTCCGGCTCCGGTGCCCGCGGGCGGGACGGACTAGGCTGGAGGCGTGGTCCGCCTGATACTTGCCTCCCAGTCCCCCGCCCGCACCAAGCTCCTGGCCGAGGCCGGTGTCCAACATTCGGTCCTGGTCTCGGACGTGGACGAGGCCGCCGTCCAGGCACACTACGGCGTCACCGACCCGCATGACACCGCGCTGCTCCTTGCCCGGGCCAAGGCCGAAGCGGTGGCGGCACTGCCTGAAGCCGACGGCGCGCTGGTTCTTGGTTGCGATTCGGTTTTCGAGTTTGACGGCGAGGCACACGGCAAGCCCTATACAGCGGACATTGCGCGCGAGCGGATGCTCCGGATGAGCGGCAACGCGGGAGTCCTGCACACCGGGCATTGGCTGGTGGACTGCCGGGATACGGACGGGGACGACGACGGCGGGGAGCCGGGCTCGGGCGCCACGCTTGGAGCGGTCGCCTCCGCCGAGGTGGCGTTCATGGAAATGGAACCTGAGGAGATCGACGCGTACATCGCCACCGGCGAGCCCCTGCACTGCGCCGGCTCCTTCACGATAGATGGCCTCGGCGGGGCGTTCATCCGGAAGGTGGACGGGGACCCGCACGCCGTCGTCGGACTCTCTGTTTCCACCCTTCGGGGCCTGCTCGCCTCCGCTAATGTCCGCATCACCGACCTCTGGCCCGCGCCGTAAATCATCCCCATTTCGAGGCATCTTGTAGCTTCCCTACAAAGCCTTCCCGGTTTACACGCGGATTCCGCAAGTAATATCGGCGAAACCTCCAAAAGCGCGCTAGGCTCCCTCAAGGAAAGAAGGAGACGCCTTGTCAGCAATTTTGGAGCAGTCCGCAGGAACCACGCAGTCGACCCTCACAAAGGTGCTGATCGCAAACCGCGGTGAAATCGCCGTCCGCATCATCCGCGCCGCCCGCGATGAAGGCATCGCATCCGTGGCCGTCTACGCCGACCCGGACCGCGACGCCCTGCACGTCCGCCTCGCTGACGAGGCTTACGCGTTGGGTGGCAACACCGCAGCCGAGTCCTACCTGCTGATGGACAAGATCATTGACGCCGCCCGGCAGTCCGGTGCGGACGCGATCCACCCCGGCTACGGCTTCCTGGCCGAAAACGCCCAGTTCGCCGCGCGCGTGATCGAGGCGGGCATCACCTGGATCGGGCCGTCCCCGGAGGCCATCTCCGCCCTCGGCGACAAAGTCCAGGCCCGGCACATCGCCGAAAAGGTGGGCGCTCCCCTGGTTCCCGGCACGGCCGATCCCGTGGAATCCGCCGAAGAGATCCTGGCTTTCGTGGACCAGCACGGCCTTCCTGTGGCCATCAAGGCGGCCTTCGGTGGTGGCGGCCGCGGCATCAAGGTGGCACGGACCCGCGAGGAGATCCCCGAGCTCTACGATTCCGCCGTCCGTGAAGCCACTGCGTCCTTCGGCCGCGGCGAGTGCTTCATTGAGCGCTTCCTGGACGCGCCCCGCCACGTTGAAACGCAGTGCCTTGCCGACGCCTACGGCAACGTGGTGGTGGTTTCCACCCGTGACTGCTCGCTGCAGCGCCGCAACCAGAAACTCGTGGAGGAAGCGCCTGCCCCGTTCCTGACAGAGGAGCAGAACCGGCGGCTCTACGAATCCTCCAAGGCGATCCTCAAGGAAGCCGGCTACCTCGGCGCCGGCACCTGCGAGTTCCTGGTGGGCCAGGACGGCACCATCTCCTTCCTCGAAGTGAACACCCGGCTCCAGGTGGAGCACTGCGTCTCCGAAGAAGTCACCGGCATCGACCTGGTCCGCGAGCAGTTCCGGCTGGCCCGCGGCGAGAAGCTCGGTTACGGCGACCCCGAGGTCCGCGGCCACTCGTTCGAGTTCCGCATCACCGGCGAGGACCCGGGCCGGAACTTCATGCCCGCCCCGGGAACAATCCGGGTATTGAAGAACCCCACCGGCCCCGGCGTCCGCATCGATTCCGGCATTGAGCAGGGTGACGTGATCAGTGGCAACTTCGACTCCATGCTGTCCAAGCTGATTGTCACCGGTGCCAGCCGGCCGCAGGCCCTGCAGCGCGCCCGCCGCGCCCTCGAGGAAATGGTGGTGGAGGGTATCCCCACCGTCATCCCGTTCGATCTGGCAGTGGTTTCCGATCCCGCGTTCGCCCCGGCAGAGGGCCCGTTCAAGGTCCACACCCGCTGGATCGAGACGGAATTCACCAACAACCTGCCGGCTTGGACCCCTGACGGCATCGCCGAAAGCGAAGCTGCCGAGGACCGCCAGCGCGTGGTGGTCGAGGTGGGCGGCAAGCGCCTCGAAGTAGTGCTGCCCGCGTCGCTGGCTTCGGCAGGCACGGGATCGGCGGTGGCGGCCAAGCCCGCCAAGTCCAAGAAGCGGTCCCGCTCCGGCGGCCCGGCCGCCGCGACCGGCAACGCCCTCGCCTCTCCCATGCAGGGCACCATTGTGAAGGTGGCGGTGGCCGACGGCGACATCGTGGCCGAGGGTGACCTGGTGGTGGTCCTGGAGGCCATGAAGATGGAACAGCCACTGACCGCGCACCGCTCCGGCACCATCACGGGCCTCACCGCAGCAGCCGGCGAAACGGTCAGTGCCGGCGCCGTCATCGCCATCATCGAAGACTAGCCGCCGGAGGCAATCATGCTCGCACCCAGCTTTCAGGAAGAAGTGGACCGCTACCACGCTGCGGTTCCCGAGATCACCCGGGGCAATCCGGAACCCATCAAAGAGCTGTACTCGCGGCTCGACGACGTCACCCTGGCCAACCCCTTCGGCGGCGTCGCCCGGGGCTGGGCCCAGGTGGAGGCACGGCTTGACCAGGCCGCCCGGCAGTTCCAGGACGGCGAGATGCTCGGTTTCGACACCATCACGTCCTACAAGGCCAGCAACACGGCGTTCCTGGTGGAAACCGAACACTTCCGTGCCCGCCTTGACGGTGCCGGCGTCACCGAGGAGTTTGCGCTCCGGGTGACCAGCGTGTTCCGCCGCGAGGAAGGCTACTGGAAGCTGGTGCACCGGCATGCCGATCCGGCTGCCAGGCCGCAGTCACGCCGTTCCCTGAGCCAGCCGGCCAGCAGCTGACAGGCGGCCGCGCAGCAGGGCACACTTAGCAGATGCTGCCATTCCTGCTGCTCTCATCCAGGGCCGAAGATGCCGCGGCCGAGGACGAGTACGACGCGTATCTCCGGTACGGCGGCCTGGAGCCGCAGGAACTCCACCGGATCCGGCTGGAGGCGGCGCCGATGCCCGGCCTTGACCTCTCGCGCTACTCCGGCGTGATTGTGGGCGGCAGCCCGTTCACGTCCAGTGACCCGCCGGCGGAGAAGACTGCCGTGCAGCACCGGGTGGAGCATGAGCTTTCCGGCCTGCTGGATGAGCTGGTGGCGCGGGACTTCCCCTTCCTGGGTGCCTGCTACGGCGTGGGCACCCTCGGCAGGCACCAGGGCGCCGTCATCGACAGGACCTACGGCGAACCGCTTGGTGGGGTCGAGATTGAACTTACCGACGCCGGGCTGGCGGACCCGCTGCTCGAGGGGATGCCGCGGAGCTTTCCGGCGTTCACCGGGCACAAGGAGGCCTGCACTGTCCTGCCGCCGCACGCCGTGCTGCTTGCGCGGTCCGCAGCCTGCCCGGTCCACATGTTCCGCATCCGGAAAAACCTGTATGCCACCCAGTTCCACCCTGAGCTGGATGTGGAGGGCCTTGTCACGCGGATCGACATCTACCGGTATGCGGGCTACTTTCCGCCTGAATCGGCTGAGGAGCTGATGGACAAGGCCCGGCAGTACACCGTGACCGAACCCATGAAGATCCTGCGGAACTTCGTGGCCCGCTACGCCCGGTAAACAGCGCTCGTCGTCGTGCATTCCGGCCCAGTTACTGCCCGCCCGGACAGCAAAATGCCCGGCGCATTCCCCTGTTGGCGGGGAACACACCGGGCACTTCAGACAGTAACCGGGCTGGAACGCACGGGACGGGATATCAGGCCACGTTGTTCTCGTAGTCCAGGTCGCGGGTTTCCTTGCTCACGAACAGGGCAATGAGCGTCAGTACGGCCATTGAGGTCAGGTAGATGCCTACCAGCACGGGGCTGCCGTCCGCCGCTTCCCACAGTGCGACAGCGATGAAGGGAGCCACCGCAGCGCCCAGGATACTCGAGAAGTTGTAGCTCACCGCTGACCCGGTGTACCGGACGTTGGTGGGGAACAGTTCCGGCAGCAGTGCACCCATCGGCCCGAAGGTCAGGCCCATCAGCGAGAACCCGATGACCAGCAGCGCCATGGTGCCAACGAACCCGCCGCTGAAGAGCGGGACGAAGAGGAAGCCGAAAACGAAGATGCCTCCGGTCACCGCGAGGAGCATCTTGCGGCGGCCGTACTTCTCCGCCAGCGGCCCGGAGACGAGGGTGAAGATACCGAAGAACACGACGCCGGCGATCAGCATCCAGAGGAAGTCGTTGCGGGTGTAGCCCAGGCCGGGCACGAACGCTGCAGCGGCGGCCTCGGTCATCGGCTTGCCGGCCTTCTCGGCGGCAGCGCGGGCAGCCTCAAGGCTGGCCGGCCGGGTGCCGTAGGTCAGGGTGAACGTGGTCATCAGGTAGAAGAGCACGTAGGTGGCGAGCATGATGAACGTTCCCAGGATCAGCTGGCGCCAGCTGGTCTTGAACACGCGGCCCAGGGGAAGCTTTGCCACCTCGTTGGACTCGAGCACCTTGGTGAAGGCTGGGGTTTCGATCAGCTTCAGGCGGACGTACAGGCCGATGATCACCATGACGGCGCTGAGCAGGAACGGCACACGCCAGCCCCATGCCATGAAGTCAGCCGGGGACAATGCGTAGCTGAACACCAGGAAGATGACGTTCGCGATGATGAAGCCGATGGGCGCGCCCAACTGGGGGAAGGTTCCGTAGATTGCACGCTTGTTGGCCGGCGCGTTCTCGGTGGCCAGCAGGGCTGCGCCGCTCCATTCACCGCCGAGGGCCAGGCCCTGCGCAAACCGCATGACCACCAGCAGCGCGGGAGCCCAGAACGCCCAGCCGGGCACCAGCGCCGTGGGCAGGCAGCCGATCAGGAAGGTGGCGATACCCATGGTCAGCAGCGAGGCGACCAAGGTGCCCTTGCGGCCGAACTTGTCGCCGAAGTGGCCGAAGACAATCGAGCCCAGCGGCCGGGCGATGAACGCGACGCCGAACACGGCGAAGGAGCTCAGGAGCTGGGTGGTCTCGTTCTGGTTGGGGAAGAACAGCTGCGGGAACACGAGGACCGCGGCTGTGGCGTAGACATAGAAGTCGTAGAACTCAACCGTGGTGCCGATCAGGCTGGCGACGATCACGCGGCCCCGGGAGTTCACCGGCTGGGGTGCGCCCGGCAGCGCGGACGTATCGGTGGAAGACATAAAGGTAAACGCTTTCGTGAGAACCCGCCGGACGCAGGGATAGCCCCCGGCTCGAAATAGTTAGAGTTCGATCTTAGTTCCCATGGTCCAGTGAATGGACGAAAGGTCCAGAATACGGACGCGTGTCGTCTGTCTCAGTGTGTGGAGCCGCGGGACACCCTAACGATGGCCCCAGCGGGCCGATAGGCAAATGTCACAACGCGTTAACATCCGGCGTCGGTCTGTGAAACGCGCCGTCCCTACCTTGGAAGGACAACATCCCCCCGAAGGAGGTAACCCGTGACTGTCGACCGCACCGCAGATGCCGGTACCGGCAATTCCCTGGACCTTGACGACGCAACAGGGCCAGCAGCCGCAGCCGCCAGCGCACAGCTCGGCACTACCCGCACCACCGACGCTCCCGCCCTTAAATTCCTTCCCGGCCGCTGGATTGCCAACTGGGATGCCGAAAACAAGGAGCAGTGGGAAACCGCAGGCCGCTCGATCGCCCGCCGCAACCTGAACTGGTCCATCTTCGCCGAGTTCCTCGGCTTCGTCGTGTGGCAGCTGTGGTCCATCGTGGTGGTCCAGCTCCCCTCCGCCGGATTCGCCTTCTCCACGTCGGAAATCTTCTGGCTCATCTCCATGCCCAGCCTGGTGGGCGCCACGCTCCGCATTCCCTACACCTTCATGGTCCCCCGCTTCGGCGGCCGCAACTGGACCATCGTCTCCGCCCTGCTGCTCCTGATCCCCTCCATCGGCCTGGCCCTGTGCGTCTCCAACCCGGAAACGCCGTTCGGTGTCATGCTGCTGATCGCCGCCCTGGCCGGTTTCGGCGGGGGTAACTTCGCCAGCTCCATGGCGAACATCACCTTCTTCTACCCGGCCCGTGAAAAGGGCTGGGCGCTGGGACTGAACGCAGCCGGCGGCAACATGGGTGCCGCCGTCGCGCAGCTCGCCGTCCCGATCGCCATCACGCTCCTGGCCGCCGGCACCGTCAACCTGCCCGTCGCAGGCTTGATGTGGGTTCCGCTCATCCTGCTCGCCGCCTTCGGCGCCTGGAAGTACATGGACAACCTCACCAGCGCCAAGGGTGACGTGGCCGGCTCCGTCGCGGCGCTCAAGGAACCGCACCTGTGGATCATGGCGCTGCTGTACATCGGCACCTTCGGCTCCTTCATCGGCTTCGCCGGCGTGTTCCCCAAGCTGATCAAGGACTACTTCCCGGAGTTCTCCTCGATCGCCGTCGGTACCGTCGCCCTGTCGCTCGCATTCCTGGGGCCCCTGGTGGGCTCCCTGGCCCGCCCCTACGGCGGACGCATGGCCGACCGCATGGGCGGGGCCCGGATGACCGTTACAGCCTTCGCCGCGATGGGCGTCATCACGCTGACCATGATCTGGACCCTGCCGCTGAAGAACTTCTGGCTCTTCCTGGCCCTGTTCCTGATGCTCTTCACCGCCAGCGGCTTCGGAAACGGGGCCACCTACCGCATGATCCCGGTCATCTTCGCCACCTCCAGCCGGGCAGCCAAGTCCGGCGCAAGCTCGGTGGCCACCCAGCGCCTGGCGTCCTCGGCACTGGGCCTGATCTCCGCGATCGGTGCCTACGGCGGCTTCGTCATCCCGCAGGTGCTGAACGCATCGAATGCGGCCAGCGGCTCCTACACCCCGGCCTTCTACGGCTTCGTCGCGGCCTACGCCCTGATGCTCGCCGTCTGCTGGTTCTGCTACATCCGCAACGCCAACCGAAATGCGATGGGACACGTCTAACATGACCAACAGCGCCGACACGCACTGCCCTTACTGCGCCCTGCAGTGCGCCATGACGCTCACGTCTCCAGCGGAACTGGCCCCGGCTCCCCAGCCGGGGCCAGTCCCCGTGCCGCTCCTGCCCAGCATGCAAGCCTCCGCCCCGGCAGCTGCGGCAACGGCTGCCCTTGAGGTCAGCGGACGCGATTTCCCCACGAACCGTGGTGGCCTGTGCCGCAAGGGCTGGACCTCCGCAACGCTCCTGAACCACCCGGGCCGGATCACCGAGCCCCTCCTCAAAGGTGCCGACGGCGTGCACCGGCCCATCAGCTGGGACCATGCCCTGGACCTCGCCGCGTCCGCCGTCGGGGAAGCACGCGCTCGCTACGGTGCCGACGCCGTCGGGGTGTTCGGCGGCGGCGGCCTCACGAACGAAAAGGCATACATGCTGGGCAAATTCGCCCGACTGGCCTTGCGCACCTCGCGCATTGACTACAACGGCCGCTTTTGCATGTCCTCCGCGGCGGCCGCCGGAATGCGCGCCTTCGGCGTGGACCGGGGCCTGCCCTTCCCGGTGGAAGCCCTCGACTCCGCCAGCACCATCCTCATGCTCGGCTCCAACGTGGCCGAGACCATGCCGCCCTTCGTCCAGCACCTTAAGGGAGCGCGCGACGCCGGCGGGCTGATTGTGGTGGATCCGCGCCGCTCCGCCACGGCCGCCTTCACTGCCGACGGCGGCGGCCTCCACCTCCAGCCCCTGCCGGGCACCGACCTCACCCTCCTGCTGGGCATCTCCCACGTAGTCATTCACGAAGGCCTGGTGGACACCGCCTTCATCGAGGAACGCACCTCGGGCTACAGCGCCGTGGTCCGCAGCGTCAGCTCCTTCTGGCCCGAACGCGTCCAGTCCCTCACCGGCGTCCCCGCCGACCTGATCCGGGAGACCGCCCGCAGGCTTGCCGCCGGTGCCCGCCAGGGCGGCAGCTACATCCTTACCGGCCGCGGCGTGGAACAACACACTGACGGCACCGACACCGCCACCGCGGCCATCAACCTCAGCCTCTTGCTGGGCCTGCCCGGTTCCGCACGCAGCGGCTACGGCACGCTGACCGGCCAGGGGAACGGCCAGGGCGGCCGCGAGCACGGCCAGAAGGCCGACCAGCTGCCCGGCTACCGCAAGATCACCGACCCCGCCGCCCGCGCCCATATGGCCGGCGTCTGGGGAGTTCCGGAGGAAACCATTCCCGGGCCCGGCCTGCCTGCGGTCCAGCTGCTGAAGTCGCTGGGCCAGCCCGACGGCGTCCGGTGCCTTTTCATCCACGCCTCCAACGTGGTGGTGGCCTCCCCCGACGCGAACGCCGTGACCGCCGGCCTGCGGAGCCTGGACTTCCTGGTGGTCTGCGACTTCTTCATGTCCGAGACCGCCGCGGAGGCCGATCTCATCCTCCCGGTGCTCCAGTGGGCGGAGGAGGAAGGCACCCTCACCAACCTCGAAGGACGGGTCCTCCGCCGCCGCCGCGCCCTGGCCCCGCCCGCCGGCGCCCGCAGCGAACTGTGGATCATGGCACGGCTGGCGGAGCGGCTGGACGCCCCGTCCACCTACAGCGAGGACCCCGAAACCGTCTTCGAGGAACTGCGGCTCGCCTCCGCCGGTGGCCTGGCCGACTACTCAGGCATCGATTACGCCATGCTGGACCGCGGGGAAGCTGCCTACTGGCCCTACCCTGCGGGCAGCACCGGCACGCCCCGGTTGTTCCGGGACCGCTTCGCCCACCCCGACGGCAAAGCCGTGATGACCCCCGTGGTCCCCCGCCGCCGTCGGACGCCTGTCCCCAACCCTGACCCCGGAGCGAAAACCATGACCCTCATCACCGGCCGGCTGCTGGAGCACTACCAGTCCGGTGCGCAGACACGGCGTGTCACCGAACTGCTGGCGTCCCAGCCCGGGGCGAAGGTCCAGGTCCACCCCGCTGCCGCCGAGGCCATGGGCATCACGGCCGATTCCCTCGTGTCCGTGGCCAACGAGCGCGGCGAGGTGGTGTGCAAGGCCGAGCTCAGCAACGACATCAGGCCGGACACGGTCTTCCTGCCGTTCCACTTTCCCGGACTGGGCAGCGCAAACCGCCTGACCGAGGCGGCCACGGACCCCACGTCCGGGATGCCTGAGTTCAAGTTCAACAAGGTTTGGGTGCGGGCCGTGGCTGCACCCCTTTCCAGCAAGATGCTTCAAACGACGGAGGCCTCATGAGCGAGCAGGTTGTCATTGTTGGATTCGGCCCGGTGGCTGCCCGGCTGGTTGACGAACTCCTCCCCGCCGTACGTGCGGGGCACGTGGGGCTGACCGTGGTGGGCGAGGAAGCTGAAGCCGCCTACAACCGCGTCCTGGTGGCGGACCTGGGCGTTGGCCGCACCACAGCCGATGCCCTCGCCCTCTCCGACGCCGCCGCATTGGTGGCCGAAGGCGTTGACGTCCGCCTGGGTGTCCGTGTCCGGCGCGTGGACCGCGCCCGGCAGCAGGTCCTCCTTTCCGGTGGGGACTCCGTCCACTACGACCGGCTGGTGTTCGCCACCGGTTCACGGCCGGTCATCCCCAACCTGACGGGCATCAACCCGGACCCCGCCTCACCCGTCCTGCCGGCCGGTGTGACGGCCCTGCGCGACCTTCGCGACGCTGACGTGCTCCGCCGGGCGGTGGACGGCGGCAAGCGTGTGGTGGTCCTGGGCGGCGGCGTTTTGGGCCTGGAAACAGCCCTTGCCGCGGCCGAGGAAGGCGCCACCGTGACGGTGGTCCACAATGGCCCGCACCCACTGGGACGCAACATCGACCGCGGCGGCGGTGCCGTCCTGGCCGCGGGTCTGCGCCACTGCGGCGTGCGGATGGCTGGAAACGCGCGCTCCACCGGGGTTGAGCACAACGCTCCCGACGGCGGTTTCTCGGCGCTGCTGCTCGACGACGGTTCGGCGATTGACGGGGACCTCCTGGTCATCTCGTGCGGCGTCCGTCCCCGCACCGAACTGGCCGAAGGCTGCGGGCTCTCCACTGCTGCCGGCATCCTGGTGGACCACCGGCTCCGCGCCCACCATGAACCGCACATCTTTGCCATCGGCGATTGCGCGGAGGTGCGCTGCCCGGACCCGGACTGTGCTGCCTGCCGCAACGCCAAGGGTCCGTCCGGCCTGGTGGGTCCCGGCTGGCGCCAGGCCGAATGGCTGGCGGAGTACCTGGCCCTGCTCGCCGCCGGCGCGGTCGATGACGCCGAAGTCCTGGCGGAACTGCCGGCGGAGCAGCCCGGCGTTATTGTCCTGAAGGCGCGCGGCCTGAGCATGGCTGTGGCCGGCAACAACAGCGCCGATCCCTGGGACGAGGAAGCCCTGAACGCCGGCGCTGCGAACGGGCGTCCCCGGCTCCAGGTGGCCCAGTGGGCGGATCCGGAACACGGCCGCTACGTGAAGATGACCACCCGGGGTGGGGTCCTGGAAGGGCTGGTGGCCGTGGGCATGCCGCGGACCGCCGCCGAACTGGTGGGGCTGTTTGAGCGTTCGGCCGAGCTGCCG
>NZ_JBNHFD010000100.1:0-13364 GCF_059089865.1 Arthrobacter sp. Y3221157 | reverse complement strand
GGCGGCCGTGAACTCCGCGATCCGCTCCCGCGGGGTGGAGTGGCTTACCAGCGCCTCCCCCACCAGCACCGCGTTGGCGCCGCTGGCGGCGTAGTGCGTGACGTCGTCGGCGTCCCGGACGCCGGATTCCGCCACTACCAGCGCCCCGGACGGAATACGTCCGGCGAGCGATGCGAACAGGGAACGGTCGACGTCGAGGGTCTTCAGGTTCCGCACGTTGACGCCGATGATGCGGGCGTTGGCCGCGGCGGCGCGGTCGATTTCCTCTTCGGTGTGCGTTTCCACCAGCACGTTCATGCCGAGCTCGGCGCTGAGGGCACTGAAGTCGTTGAGCTGGGCATCGGAAAGCGCCGCGACAATAAGCAGGACGAGGTCCGCGCCGTGGGCACGGGCTTCCCAGATCTGGTACTCGTCCAGCGTGAAGTCCTTGCGCAGCAGGGGGACGTCGACGGCGGCACGAACGGCATCGAGGTCCGCCAGGGACCCGTTGAAGCGGCGCTGCTCGGTGAGGACGCTGATGACGGAAGCCCCGCCGTCGGCATACTGCCGGGCGAGGGATGCGGGGTCACCGATGCTGGCGAGGTCGCCCTTGGAGGGGCTGCGCCGCTTGATCTCCGCAATGACCTTGAGCTCTTTGCGGTCCGGCGACGGACCGCCCAGGGCGCCCCAGGCATCCCGGGCAGGCGCAACGGATTGGGCCAGGTCCTTTAGTTCAGCCAGCGAAACGAGGCGCTTCCTGGCCTCCATGTCCTCCCGGACACCGGCATTGATGTCGTCGAGAACAGTTGCCATCAGTGGCCGGAGTTCTTCAGCTTGCTGCCTTCGACTCCGTAGCCTGCCTTGCGCATGACGTAACCGAGGATGAGGCCGACCACCATCACGCCGGCCCCGGCGATGAAGATGGGGGTGCTGGCGATGACGAACGCGATCGATGCGATGAGCGCGCCCACCAGCATGGTGATGACACAGGTCCAGGCTGCGGGGCTGTTGCCGTGGCCGAGTTCCTGGCTGTGGTCGATGGCGCCGGGGGCTACCGTGCGGGTGCCGGACTTGGAAACGGACGCAGGTGCTTTGCTCATGGAAAATCTCCTCAGGATGAATACTGCTTACATTCTGCCATTTTTTGTGCCGTGACCGTTTATCGGCGGCTGCCCCTCCCGTCACCGGCTGCGGGGCTCGGCCCGGTCAGGTGGGATCGTCTCCACGGGAGAGGCGGTCCCAGCTGTCGATCTCGTCCACCGGCCCCGCCGCAGGAGCGCTGCCCGCCGCCCCCGGCGCGTCATATCTGGTCCGCGTCTTCCAGTGCCGGCCTGCGGGAATCATCAGCAGGGCGGCCAGTGCCAGCAGGCAGTCGGCGGCGACGGCGAGGGTGGGGAAGGCGGTCACGTCCACCTGCGCCTGGCTGCCGCTCACGCCTGTTGCGGCTGCGATGGAGCCCTGTGCTGCCGCAAGGGGGTCCGCGAGTACGGTGGCAGCCGCGGCGATGATGCCTGCCGAGGCAAGGACGATGATGGCGGTGATGACCCACCGGGCGATCCTGCCCGCTATCGCCGCGGCCAGTCCCCCGGCCAGCGCCACCAGGGCCAGCGCCGTCACTGTGGTGGCGGCATCACTGCCCTGGACCGTGAGCGGTTCCTGCCCGGCACCTGCCTGGCCCACCTCGTTGGGATCCAGGGTGACGGACATCCAGGTCTGGGTGGTGGTGCCGAAAACCGCCAGCGCCAGGACCGCGATGAGCAGCACCAGCGTTGACTTCCGCGCCCAGGCGGGGGCAGCCCTCTTTTCGCTGCCGGCCTGCCCGGGCGCCGTTCCCTGCTGGGGCATCAGACGTCGGTCCCGCCGGGAAGTGACTCCGCTGAAATGTTCTGCAGGGAGCCGGCCGTGTGGACTGCACGAAGCGGTGCCGCGGCCTTGTTCACGGTTTCAAGCGCCTCGGTGGGGTTCACCGAGTCGGCCACAATGCCGCCGCCGGCCTGGACGTAGGCACGGCCGTCGCGGAGCAGCGCCGAGCGGATGGCGATGGCCATGTCCATGTCACCAGCGAAATCGAGGTAGCCCACCACGCCGCCGTAGATGCCGCGGCGATGGGGTTCCAGTTCATCGAGCAGGCGCAGCGCCCGGGGTTTCGGGGCACCGGACAGCGTGCCGGCAGGGAAAGTCGCCTTGAGGACGTCATAGGCCTTGGCCTGTGGCGACAGCTGGCCCACCACCGTGGACACCAGGTGCATGATGTGGCTGAACCGCTCCACCTCCATGAACTGGGTGACGTCCACCGTTCCGGCAACGCAAACCTTGGAGAGGTCGTTCCGGGACAGGTCAACGAGCATCAGGTGCTCGGCGCGTTCCTTCTGGTCGGCCAGCAGTTCCTCGGCGAGGGCCTTGTCCGCCTCCACGGTCTTCCCGCGGGGACGCGAGCCGGCGATGGGGTGGGTGATGACCTCCCCGCCCGTGACGGTGACCAGGGCCTCGGGTGACGAGCCCACGATGGAGTACTCCCGGCCGTCGGCATCCGCCAGGCTGAAGATGTACATGTAGGGGCTGGGGTTGGTGTTGCGCAGCACCCGGTAAACGTCCAGCGCGGAGGCCTTGCATTCCATCTCGAACCGGCGGGAGATGACCACCTGGAAGACCTCGCCGTCGACGATTGCTTCCTTGCCCCGGTCCAGGGCGGCCAGGTATTCGTTCTCGTCCCAGCGCTCCTGGACGCTGGAGGCAAAGTCCAGGGCAGCCGGAGCCAGGACCGACACGGGCTGCGCCACGGGGCTGCTGACCTTGGCCAGGAGGGCCTTGACCCGGGCCACGGCGTCATGCCAGGCCTCGTCAACGCGTTCGGAGCTGTTGTCGAAATTGATGGCGTTGGCGATCAGCAGCACCGTGCCGTCCACGTTGTCGTGGACCGCCATATCGGTGACCAGGTTCAAGGCCATTTCGGGCAGGTGCAGGTCATCCTCGGGAGGGCTGACCAGCCGCTCCCAGTGCCGGACGGTTTCCCAGCCCAGGAACCCCACCAGGCCGGAGGTGAACGGCGGGAGCCCCTCGAAGCGGTCAGTGCGCAGGGCTTCGATGGTGTCGCGGATGGCGTTCACCGGGCTGCCGTCCACCGGCACTCCGGCCGGAGGCTCGCCCAGCCAGTGCGCGTTGCCGTCCTTGGTGGTCAGCGTGGCGCGAGACCTTGCGCCGATGAACGAATAGCGGGACCAGGCGCCGCCCACCGCCGCTGACTCCATGAGGAATGTCCCGGGCTGGCCCTGGGCCAGCTTGCGGTACAGGCCGATGGGGGTCTCGGCGTCGGCAAGCACCTTGAGCCGGACGGGGATAACGCGGCTGTGGCCGGCGAGTTCCCGGAACTCCTCCAGGCTCGGGCTGATGGTTCCAAGGTCCTGCATGGCTATGGTTTCCGCCTGTTCTCGTGAGGGCCGGCAGCGCCGGACGCCTAAATGTTCCTGCATCGGGCCGTGGCTGCCGCTGCCTTGCGGGCGCCGGTAGGGCCGCCGGTGCGGTTCAGACCGCCTGGGCCGTGGTGACGTTCAGTTCCCTGCCGTCGAAGCAGGTGCGGGTGCCGGTGTGGCAGGCGGCACCCACCTGGTCCACGCGCACCAGCAGTGCGTCGCCGTCGCAATCCATGGCGACGGACTTCACCCACTGGACGTGCCCGGACGTGTCCCCCTTGCGCCAGTATTCCTGGCGGGAGCGCGAGTAGAAGGTGACACGGCCCGTGGTCATGGTGCGGTGGAGGGCTTCGTCGTCCATCCAGCCGAGCATCAGGACCTCGTTGGTGTCGTACTGCTGCACCACGGCGGCCACCAGGCCTGCGCTGTCCCGCTTCAGGGCGGCTGCCAGCTCCGCGGGCAGCGGGCCTGTTTCAGCGGCGGCGGGGCTTTCGGGCACGGCGGAACCGGAGGCTTGGACGGGGGCGGGCTGCTCAGACATCAGGTCAAGTCTAGTGCCTTCGGGGGAGCCGTTCCGGATGTGAACAACGGCACGCCAGCAGCGCCCCGGAAGGTGCCCAACTTCGCGGCTGTCGTGCTAGTTTTCCAAGTGATGCATTTCGTCGAACCGTCCCGAGAAGTCCTGGCCGAGACCCTGCTTGCGGCCGGTCCTGATGCGCCCACGCTATGCAGGGGCTGGCGCACCAGGGATCTCGCCGCGCACCTTTACCTGCGTGAGCGGAAAGCTGCCGTGGGGCTGGGCCTGATCATCAAGCGCCTGGCCAAAGCCTCGGACCAGGCTACGGCAAAGCTCGCTGCCAAGCTGACCACTCCCGAGGACTACGCCGGACTGGTGAACACGTTCCGCGCGGGCCCGCCGGCATTCTCGCCGATGAACATCAAGGCCCTGGACGAAAGCTCCAACCTCATCGAATACTTCGTCCACACGGAGGATGTCCGCCGCGCCGTTGACCGCTGGGCTCCCAGGGCCCTGGACGAGGCCTACTCGGACGCCCTTTGGGATGAACTGGTCAAGCGTGCCGCCATCCTTTACCGCGGCGTGGACCTCGGCATCGTCCTGGTGCGCCCGTCGGGCCCCCGGCACGTCGCCAGGCGTGCTCCGGTTTCCGTGGCCATCGTCGGAGACCCGGGGGAACTGCTGATGCACGCCCACGGCCGCACGCGCCACGCCCTGGTTACGTTCGAGGGCCAGCCGGACGCCGTCGCGCTTCTCCAGTCAGCCGAAGTGGGGCTGTAACCGGCAGCTGCCCGGTCAGCGGACTTCGAAGCCCGCTGCCCGAATGGCGTCCTTGACCTGGTGCATCATGTCGTTCGGGCCCCAGTGGAAGATCGAGGCAGCCAGTACGGCATCGGCGCCCGCGGCAACTGCCGGCGGGAAATGAGCCGGCTCGCCTGCCCCGCCGGAGGCGATCAGCGGAACCTTCACGGCGGCGCGGACAGCCCGGATCATCTCCAGGTCGAAACCGTCCTTGGTGCCGTCGGCGTCGATGGAGTTGAGCAGGATCTCCCCCACGCCACGGTCGGCTGCTTCCTTGGCCCATTCAATGGCATCGATGCCCGTGCCGGTGCGGCCGCCGTGGGTGGTCACTTCGAAGCCAGACGGCGTGGGCTCTGACCCCGGGCGGGTGCGCCGGGCGTCCACGGACAGGACGAGGACCTGGGAGCCGAAGTGCCGGGTGATTTCATCGATCACGTCCGGACGGGCCACGGCCGCGGTGTTGATGGCAGCCTTGTCCGCGCCGTAGCGCAGCAGCTTGTCCACTTGAGCCACGCCGCGGACGCCGCCGCCCACGCACAGCGGGATGAACACTTCCTCGGCGGTGCGGCGCACCACGTCAAAGGTGGTTTCGCGGTTGCCGGATGAGGCGGTGACGTCAAGGAACGTCAGTTCGTCAGCACCGGCATTGTCGTAGCGGTGCGCCAGCTCCACGGGGTCGCCGGCATCGCGGAGGCCCTCGAAGTTGACACCTTTGACGACGCGCCCCGCGTCCACGTCAAGGCAGGGAATGACGCGTACTGCTACTGCCATGGGAAACTCCTGGAAATCTTTGGTGGTCCTGCTGCGCTGGGGAGAAAGGGCTCAGATGCGGCAGGCGTGGATGCTGCTGACCAGGATGGCACGGGCGCCGAGGTCGTACAGCTCATCCATGATCCGGTTGGTTTCCTTTTTGGGCACCATGGACCGGACGGCAACCCAGTCCGAATCCCGCAGCGGGGACACGGTGGGCGACTCCAGGCCGGGGGTCAGCGCCGCGGCCTTCTCCACGAGTTCCTTGCGGATGTCGTAATCCATGAGGACGTACTGCCGCGCCACCAGGACGCCCTGCAGGCGGCGGATGAGGACGTCGATTTCCCGGGCGGTGCCGTTGGCGGCGCCGCCTTCACCGGTGCGGCGGATCAGGACGGCCTCGGACTTGAGGATGGGTTCGCCGAAAATTTCCATTCCGGCGGCCTTCAGGGTGTTGCCGGTCTCCACGACGTCGGCGATGGCATCGGCCACGCCCAGGCGGACGGAGGATTCCACGGCGCCGTCCAGCCGGACCACCTTGGCGTTGATGCCGCGTTCGGCCAGGTAGCCGCGGAGGAGTCCGTCATAGCTGGTGGCCAGGCGCTTGCCCTCGAGTTCCTCGGCGGCCGAAAAATCGCCCACCGGACCGGCGAACCGGAACGTGGACGCAGCAAATCCCAGGGGAAGCAGTTCTTCGGCTTCCACCTCGGCGTCCAGCAGCAGGTCCCTGCCGGTGATGCCGACGTCGAGCGTTCCCTGGCCCACGTAGACCGCGATGTCGCGGGGACGGAGGAAGAAGAATTCGATGTCGTTGTCCGGGTCCACCATGACCAGTTCGCGGGTGTCGCGGCGCTGGCGGTATCCGGCTTCGGACAGCATGGCGGAGGCGGCTTCGGACAGGGATCCCTTGTTGGGGACGGCTACTCGCAGCATGGAAAATGTCTTTCTGGATTGGAAGGTCTGGGTGTTCAGGCAGTGCAGGCCACAGCGGGCACGGCGGCGGGAAGCGCGCCGGGCCGGTGGCTACAGATGCTTGTAGACGTCTTCCAGAGTCAGGCCTTTAGCGAGCATCAGGACCTGCAGGTGGTACAGCAGCTGGGAGATTTCCTCGGCCGCGGCTTCGTCGGATTCATATTCGGCAGCCATCCATACTTCGGCTGCTTCCTCAACGACTTTCTTGCCGATGCCGTGAACACCGGACTCCAACTCAGCGACGGTGCGGGAGCCTTCCGGGCGGGTGGCTGCCTTCTCGCTGAGCTCAGCGAACAGCGTCTCGAAATTCTTCACGCCCTCCAGCCTACTTGCTGCGGGCGGGAGGGCGCTTCCCGGGCCGTAGCATGACGGGCGCGATGTGAGGGAACACACACGCGCCCGCCAGCCTGCGGCGAGTTAGTTCTTGTACTGCTTGAGGACGACGGCGGTGGCCAGCGCCGCGGTGACAGCCTCATGGCCCTTGTCTTCCTTGGAGCCCGGCAGCCCGGCGCGGTCCAGGCCCTGCTGTTCGGTATCACAGGTGAGGACGCCGAAGCCCACCGGCACGCCCGTGTTCACGCTGACGTCGGTGAGTCCCGACGTCGCGGCCTGGCAGACGTAGTCAAAGTGCGGGGTGCCGCCACGGATGACGACGCCGAGCGCCACCACGGCGTCGAAGTGCGGCGCCAGCCGGGCGGCGGCAACGGGAAGTTCGAAGCTGCCCGGGACGCGCAGGACGGTGGGCTCGCTGATGCCGGCGTCCTTGGCGGCGCGCAGCGCCCCGTCGAGGAGTCCGTCCATGATCTGGGTGTGCCAGCTGGCTGCCACGATGGCCAGCCGCAGCTGGGAGGTTTCGGCCGGGCTGAGGGTGGTGAGGTCGATGTCGGGGGCGCCGTGTCCGCTCATAGGTATGTTGTTTCCGTTCAGTCTTGTTCGTGGATGAGGGTGTTCGGGGTGGTGACGGGCACGGGTGCCACGTGGGTGTCCAGGAGGAGGCGGTGCTCCATCCGGTCCTTCTTGGTCTGCAGGTAGCGGATGTTCTGGTCGCGGGAAGGAACTTCGGTGGGAACCATTTCCACCACCTTCACGCCTGCCCGGGCGAGCCGGTTCTGCTTGTCCGGGTTGTTGCTGAGCAGGCGGACCTCGTGCAGGCCCATTTCCGCGAGGACCTGGGCGGCCGCGTTGTAGGACCGGGCGTCCACGGGCAGTCCCAGCTGCTCGTTGGCTTCGACCGTGTCGAACCCGGCCTCCTGCAGTGCATAGGCCTTGATCTTGTTCGCCAGGCCGATGCCGCGGCCCTCCTGGCCGCGGAGGTACAGCAGGGTTCCGCCCTGTTCCTGGATCAGCTCCAGGGCGTACGCGAGCTGCTCGCCGCAGTCGCAGCGGTAGGAGCCGAACACGTCGCCGGTGAGGCATTCGGAATGCAGCCTGACCAGCGGGGCCTTGCCGTCACGGGGCGGGTTGGGGGAACTGACGGCCAGGTGTTCAACACCGGTGACCATGTCTGTCCAGGCCTGCGCCACGAAGTCGCCGAAAGCGGTGGGCAATTGCACGATGGGGCCGCCGCTGACCGGATGGGGCACCACCCCGCTGCCGGTCCGCCCGCTGTGATGGCTGTCCTGGTGGTGGCCGTCCTGGTGGTGGCCATTGCTGGCTGCAGATGCCGTCATCGTTCCTCCTTCTCCCCGGCCGGTGCAGGCCGTACGCCGTGCCCCGGAGCATCCCCCGCCCCGGTTGCAAGGTAACCCACCAGATCTTCAATGGAGATCAGGGGGCAGCCATGCTCCGCCGCGAACGTCCGAAGACCGTCCAGGCGCATCATCTCACCGTCGTCATACACCACTTCCGCGATGACGCCCACGGGCTCCAGGCCTGCGAGGCGGCACAGGTCCACTGCGGCCTCTGTGTGGCCGGGGCGTTCCCGCACACCTCCGTCAACTGCCCGGAGCGGAAAAATATGCCCCGGCCGGGTCACTGAGGACGGTCCGGCCTGCGGGTCGGCCAGGACCCGGGCGGTGAGGGCGCGGTCGGTGGCGGAAATTCCCGTGCTGACACCAACGGCAGCGTCGCAAGAGACAGTGTAGGCGGTGCCTTTGGCATCCTCGTTGACCGTCACCATCGGAGGCAGTGCCAGGGCGTCGGCCCGCTCGCCGGACAGCGGGACGCAAATAACGCCGGAGCTGTACCGGATGGTCCAGCCCATCAGGGCCGGCGTGGCGTGCTGGGCCGCGAAGATGATGTCGCCTTCGTTTTCCCTGTCCTCGTTGTCCACCACGAGGACCGGTTTTCCGGCGGCGATGGCCCGGACGGCGGTCTCGATGGAATCCAGGACATGCTCCTGTCCTGCTGCGGCTCCGCGGGCAGTTTCCGGTGCCACAGCCCCGGGCTGCCCAGTTTCCGGCTTCAGCCGGAGAGCGGCGTTCACAGTGCACCACCGGCGGGTGCCGAGGAATCGCGGAATGCCAGCAGGCGCTCGGTGTATTTGGCCAGCACGTCCACTTCCAGGTTGACGCGGCTCCCGGTCCGCTTGGCACCCAGACCGGTCTCGGCGAGGGTGGTTGGGATGAGGCCCACTTCGAACCACGGCTCCGCTTCCGCGGCATCACTCACGGCCGTGACAGTGAGGGATACGCCGTCAATGGCAATGGAGCCCTTCTCCGCGATGTAGCGGGCGAGGTTCGCGGGCACGCCGAACCGCAGCCGTTCCCAGTTGCCAAGCGGTTCCCGCTCCAAAAGCACACCCACGCCGTCCACATGTCCCTGGACAACGTGGCCGTCCAGCCGTCCGCCGGCCGGGACGCAGCGTTCGAGGTTAACGGAGTCGCCGGGGGCCAGCTCGCCGGTGGTGCTGCGGACCAGGGTCTCCCCCATGACGTCCACGCTGAACTCCTTGCCGTCGATTTCGGTGGCCGTGAGGCAGACGCCATTGACTGCGATCGAGCCGCCCAGGGCAAGGCCCTCGGTGGTGCCGGGTGCGTGGAGCCGGATGGTGGCGCTGGTATCGCCATCCCGGTCAACGGACAGCACGTGCCCTTGTTCGGCAATAATTCCGGTAAACATCAGTGGCCTCCCTGGGCTTGCTCCGCGCTGTGGCGGGACGGTTGTGGATCAAGGGCAACAGAACGTTGCGGTCGTAGGTGAAGTCGAAGGTCCCGGCCCAGCGTGCGCACGGCGCCGCCGTCGGACGGGTCCCATTCCCACTGCTGGGCATCGGGAAGGCTGCTGATGCCCAGGCCGTTGAGGGCGGGCGTTCCCGAGCCCAGCAGCGTGGGCGCCAGGTAGACGACGAGTTCGTCGACGAGTCCTGCGGTGAGGAAGGCGCTGAGGATGCGGGAGCCGCCCTCCACCATGACGTGCCGGGCGCCAGAGCCGTAGAGCAGGGACAGCGCATCGCCGGCGTCCCGGGTGGGCAGATGGACGGCGAGGCCGTCCTCCCCGCGGATGGCGGCGTCGGCCGGAATCTCACGGAGCCCCATCACGGCGCGGACGGGCTGCTTCGCGGCCGGCACCCCCTGGCGGTCCCGGGCAGTCAGCCGCGGGTTGTCCACGAGCACCGTCTGGGTGCCCACCAGGATGGCATCGATCCGGCCGCGGATCGCGTGGTTGTCGGCCAGGGATTCGGGGCTGGAGATCCACTGGCTGGTGCCGTCCTCGGCGGCGATGCGTCCATCGAGGGTCTGCGCGATATGGAGCGTCACGAAGGGGCGTTTTGCGGCCACTGCCTCGAACCATTGCCGGTTCAGGTCCAGTGATTCCTCGGCCCCGAGGCCGCTGCGGACGCGCACGCCTGCGTTGCGCAGCGTGGCTGCCCCGCCGGCAGCGGGGTCGTGCGGATCATCCACGGCGTACACCACGTCCGTGATGCCGGCGGCGATGATGGCCTCCGTGCAGGGGCCGGTGCGGCCCACGTGGTCGCAGGGCTCCAGGGTGACCACCATGGTGCAGCCGGCCAGGTCCAGCCCGGCCTCCTTCGCCTGCGCGATCGCGTCGGCTTCGGCGTGGGCCGTTCCGGCACCGCGGTGGTATCCGGTGACTAGTGGGATCCCGTCAGGACCGACGACGACGGCGCCCACCAGCGGGTTGGCCCCGCGTGGTCCCTGCAGGGCTGCTTCGAGCGCAGCCTCCATGGCCGAGGTCTCGGCGGGGCTGAAAGCGGTGACGGTCCCACTGGCTGGCCGGAGGTCCGGGTGTCCTGCCCTGCGGCCGGCCCCTGCCCGGCTGGAGGCAATGGTCCGGCTGGAGGCAATGGTCCGGCTGGACGGCGGGTTGCTGACGGTCATGCGGTAACCGCTGGACCGGTGGTGGTGGCGGCTGCGGAAGCAGCAGCAGTTTCGGCATCATCAAAGAGCCATCGCATGGGGTTCATTCCTGCGTCGTTCCTTCCCTCTCGAACCGCGATGGCTCCGGGGGTATACGACAGCAGAACGCTGCGGGGCCGGACGGCCCTGCAGATACAGCTGTACGTGCTTCTCTCATCCAGACTTTAACTGTCGGTACCGGAATTTCACCGGTTCAACCGTCCGCCGGGCCTTCTCCTGGGAGAAGCACCGGCTCGCGGGTCGCGGACTGTCACCGCCGGTTCGGACTTACACCGACCCCGGAGCACGTATGTGTTTTGCTATTGTGCCACAACAGGAGGGGTGCCCTGATATTCCGTCGCTGCGCGTAACGTCCGCGCGCCTTCTTCCCGCAGCCTGTCGATGGCGGCGGCGGGATCGTCGGCACCGTAGACGGCGGAGCCGGCCACGAAGACGTTGGCCCCGGCTTCGGCGGCGCGCGTAATGGTTTCCTCGGTGATCCCGCCATCCACCTGGATGGCCACGCCCACTCCCGAGCCGTCGACGGCTGCCCTGGCCCGGCGGATCTTGGGGAGGGTGATGTCCAGGAAAGCCTGGCCGCCGAAGCCGGGCTCCACGGTCATGATCAGCAGCATGTCCAGTTCGGGCAGCATGTCGAGGTAGGGCTCAACCGGAGTGGCGGGCCGCAGGGCCATCCCCGCCTTGGAGCCCCTGCTGCGGAGTTCGCGGGCAAGCTTCACCGGGGCGATGGACGCCTCGGCGTGGAAAGTGACCGAGGCCAGGCCGGCGTCGGCGAAACCGGGAGCCCAACGGTCGGCATCGGCGATCATCAGGTGCGCGTCCAGCGGCACCGGGCTCACGGCCTGGATGCGCTGCACCACGGGAAGCCCGATGGTCAGGTTGGGCACGAAGTGGTTGTCCATCACGTCCACGTGCACGGCGTCGGCATTGCTGATGCGCTGCAGTTCAACCTCAAGGTTGACGAAGTCGGCGGAGAGGATGCTCGGGTTGATGCAGCATTGCGTCACGGGGATGCCTTTCAGTGGTTCTGGTGGAGGGGTCTATCATCGGGCAGGGCTGGCCTGCGCGGCAGCCACGCTTCGACTGCGCCGGGTCAGGCCTTCTTTCGGATGAGGGCCAGGAACATGGCGTCGGTGCTGTGGATGTGCGGCCAGAGCTGCGCCGTGGATTCGTGGCCTGCACCCAGGTTTCCGGTCAGGCTGACGGCGTCGAGGGCAGCCCCGGCGTCGAGGAGCTCAAGGTCGTCCCGCTTGCGGAGGGCATCGGCCACCACGGCCTTGGTCTCGGCCGGATGCGGCGAGCACGTCACGTAGGCCACCACTCCCCCTGGCCGGACGGCGGCCAGTGCCGAGGCAAGCAGTTCACGCTGCAGGGGTGCGAGATCGGTCAGGTCCTTCGGGGACCGGCGCCAGCGGGACTCGGGCCGGCGCCGGAGCGCGCCGAGGCCGCTGCAGGGAACGTCCACCAGGACCCGGTGGTAGGACTCCGGCTGTTCGGCACCGACCTCGCGGCCGTCGCCGGTGCGGACTTGCCACGTTTCCCCCGGTACTGCGGACAGTGCCTGGCTGACGAGCTTGGCACGGTGCGGGGCCGGCTCGTTGGCCAGCAGCGTGGCGCCGCGCTCCCGGGCAAGCGCGCCCAGCAGGGCGGCCTTCCCGCCGGGGCCTGCGCAGAGGTCCAGCCACGCCTCGCCGGTACCGGCGCCGTCCGGGCCGAGGTCCGCTGCCGCCATGGCCCGGGCCACGAGCTGCGAGCCCACGTCCTGGACGCGGGTGGTGCCGTTGCGGACAGAGGAGAGCCGGCCCAGGTCCCCGCCGCTGGACAGGGCGGACCCCTCCACGAGTTCGCCGGGGGTGGCGCCGCCCTCCAGAGCCTCCTCCAGGCTTCCCAGCCCGGGCAGGGCCACGAGGTTGACCACCGGGGCGGCGTTGTCTGCTTCCAGGAGCTCGTCGATTTCAGCCGCCGGACGGCCGTGGGCCACAAGGGACTGGCGCATGGCGCGGACGATCCATTCAGGGTGGGCGTGCCGCAGCGCGGCGATCCGGGTCTGGTCGGTTTCGCCCTCCACCAGGAGGTCCAGCCATTCGTCCAGACTGCGGGCCGCGACTTTGCGGAGCACGGCATTGATCAAGGCCGATGGTCCTGCCCCGATCACGGCCCTGGCGAGCCCCACGGTCTGGTCCAACGCGGCGTGGGCGGGGACCCGCATGGCGAGCAGCTGGTGCGTGCCGATGCGCAGGGCGTCGAGGACGGCGGGGTCCAGCTGGTCCAGCGGCCGGTCCACGCACCGCGCCAGGATGGCGTCGTAGGTTCCCTGGCCCCGGAGGGCGCCGTAACTGAGCTCCGTGGCGAAGCCGGCGTCACGCTTGTCCAGCCCGTGGTGCCGGATCCGTGCCGGCAGCACCAGGTTTGCGTACGCATCCTCGGCTGCGACAGCGCGCAGGACCTCGAAGGCCACCAGACGCGCCGGATCCGCCCGCCGGGTGCGCTGGGACGGAGCGCTTTCGGTGAAGTTCCGCTGCGGTCCGCGGTTGCGCTCACGGCCCTGGGCGTTCCGCCGGCTGTTGTCCCGGGGGCCACCTTGGCCGCGGCCGCCCCTCGGACCGCCCTGGCCGG
>NZ_JBNHFD010000099.1:0-13404 GCF_059089865.1 Arthrobacter sp. Y3221157 | reverse complement strand
CCCGGCCGCCGGCGGGAATCCCGGCGGGGACACTGCCGCCCGGACCGGCCGCGGTGGCGACGCCGTCCGGGCGCGCCTTGGTGCGGGCAGCAGCTGCGGGAGCGGCCTTGAACGGTCCGTCAGAGTACGGGTCAAACAACATATCCATGGTGCCTACAAGTCTAGGCGGTGGGACCGACACGCACTTTCGGCCTGTGGATTACGCCACGGAATCTGCCGGCGTTGCCCCGTCTCCCCGGCTTAGGCCACCGAGCCTGATTTGAGGGCCGCACGCAACTCCCGCACCGCCGTCGTGCCTCCTGCCATGAACCATTCCAGGCCGTTAACCCGGACCGTGTCCACGGCGCCCCCGGCGGCACGCACGATGGCCTTGCCCGGCAGCCAGTCCCATTCGGGGCAGCTGTGCTGGAACCAGCAGCCGAGCTGCCCGTCCGCCACCCTGCCCAAATCGCAGGAGCCGGAACCCAGCATGCGCAGGGTTGCGGCGGAGGTTGCGGCGGCGTGCCAGGGCATGGCGCACATCGGATCCATCAGCCAGCGGGGATGGATGTAGGTGGCGGCGCCGAGTTCGGCGACGGCCGTTCCGTTGCGTTCTCCGCGGTTGTCGTGGAATACCGTGAGCGGTTCGCCGTTGAGGGTGGCAGGGTGCGACCGTCCGCCCAGCCAGAGCTTGTCCTCCTCCGGCTGGTAGATGGCGCCGAGCAGCACGTCGGTTCCGTCCTTCAGCGCAATCGCCGAGCACCAGTACGTGGAGCCGTGCAGGAAGTTGTAGGTGCCGTCAACGGGGTCGATGACCCAGGTCCGGCCGCTGCTGCCCGGTACGGAAGCGCCCTCTTCACCCAGGATGCCGTCCTCGGGCCGGCAGCGCTGCAGCTGCTCCAGCACGTAGGCCTCGGCGGCGTGGTCCGCGGCCGTCACTACGTCCGAAATGGATGTCTTCTGCTGGGACTGCAGCCCGGCCATCCGCATCAGGAGCGCCAGCTGCCCGGCCTCCCGCACCAGGGCTGCTGCCAGCTGGTGGTCGTCCAATGAAGGGTCAAGTTCAACAGCGCTGTGCCGGCCAATGGTCATGGCTTCAGTGTATGGGGCGGAATAATGGTGCCATGGCCAAAACCCCTGCCCAGCGGATCAAGAAGCACGGCGCCAAGGCGGCCGTGCCGCAGCACCATTTGCCGCCGGTGATCAACCCCACCACCAGCCGGACACCTGAAAAAGCCCAGAGCAACAGCAATTTGATCCTGGTCGCCGGCGTCGTGGCCAGCCTGTTCCTGTTCTGGTACCTGCACCTGCTGACCCTGGACCAGCTCCGGCAGCTGACCGGCGGGCTGGCGATGCCGGACTCGCTCATCGGCGGCTTTGACCCGACCTACATCAGCCAGCTTCAGGCGGCGATGGACGCTGACGCGCGCGGCCAGCTCAACTACGTCCACAAGACCGCCGGCACGCTGTTTCCGCTGATCTTCGGCTTCACGTGGCTGCTGCTGATCGGCACCAACGTCGCCCGAAAGGCGCTCCGCTGGGCGCTGTGGGCGTTGCCGCTCCTGTTCGTGGTGGCGCGGCTCTGGGCCAACGTTGCCATTGACGGCGTGCTCGCTGCGGAAGCGCCCGACGCCGGGCAGGTGGCCCTGGCGTCCGGCCTTACCGTTGCCGGGTGGGTCCTTTTGGTACTGAGCCTGCTTGCAGGCGCCGCAGCCGTGCTGCTGAAGGCGCGGGGCAGGAAGGCCGTCAGCTGACGGCCGCTGCCGCCCGGACCTGCTTCCGGTGCCGGTGCACCCGCTGCGCAATCACCAAGCCGGCCGTCGCCATTCCCACGGTGACGGGATAGCCCATGAGGCGCTCCAGCGTGCCGGGCTCGGGAATGTCCATCCGGGTCAGACCGCCGGTGACCAACGCGGCCAGGGACACCCCGCCGCAGACCAGGATGAACCAGGCCATGGCCGATTTCCGCAGCCAGAGGATGCCGAGCACCAGCAACGCCGCGGCGCCGGCAAGGAAGTACATGACGGCACCGGTGAAGTGCCAGCCGGAGCCGGCGTCCTCGGGAACCAGCCCCACAATGACGGTGCCCGCCCCGGCGGTTCCGGTCAGGATCCGCACCCAGATGGCTGCCAGCCACGGCCTGCTGCGGCCCGGCTGGACACGCGCACCCGCCCGCGCCGCCACGCACAGCAGGCCTGAGCTCAGCAGGATGGCGCCCAGCAGCATCCCCAAACCCTGGACCACAAAGGAGGCGTTCATCAGCCAGTTCAGCGGGGAGCACACCTCCCGCCCGTCGAAGATGCCACAGTTCAGGGCACCCAGGTCGCTGATGTAGCCGGTCCGCAGGTCATAGGGCCGGGGGCCGGCCCACGCCGCGATCACCGCAGCTTCGGCGGCAAAATACTGCAGCACGCTCAAAACCGACCACGCACCGATGTACTGCCGGGTGGACGCGGTATCCGGAATAAACGCCGCCGCTGGCGCCGTGGACGGTGCTGGACTCATGCCTTGAGCGTAGTACGGCCCGGCACCTTGTATGCTTGTAACCGTGTTCGAGCCGGTCCGCCGGTCACCGGATGCCAGCCCTCGTAGCTCAGTGGATAGAGCACGGCTCTCCTAAAGCCGGTGTCGTTGGTTCGAATCCAATCGAGGGCACTTGAACCCTGATCCCCGGGAGTTGAACCTCCGCGCCTACCTGCTCGGCACCGGCGGGCGCAGCCCCGCCGGCAGCACGGTGGCGGGCGGCCTGTGGACGGTTGAACGGGAATTGCTGGACCGGGCCAGCGGCACCCGCGGAACCTTCACCGGCGTCGTACGTTTCGTCCCGGACGACGACGGCGGCCTGGCCTTCCGCGAAGAAGGCACCGTGCGCTGGCCCTCCTTCACCGGGCCCGCCTTCCGGGAGTACCTGCTGCGGCCCGCCGGGCAGCCCGACGCCCTGGACGTATTCTTTCCCGACGGACGGCCCTTCCACCGGATGAGCTTCACCCCGCAAGCCAACCTGGACAACCACTGGTGCGATCCCGATACCTACCGTGTGGCCTACACCCTTGAAGGCCCTGACCGCTTCAGCTACAGCTGGGACGTGTCCGGCCCCCGCAAAGACCTGCTGCTGACATCACACCTGGTCCGGGGCGTTGCCGCATGAAGGCCCGGATTGTGGTGTCCGCCGTCTGCGTGTTCGATCCCTCCGGCCGGCTTTTGACCGTCCGAAAGCGGGGCACGGGCATGTTCATGCATCCCGGCGGCAAACCGGAGGCCGGCGAATCAGCTGTCCAGGCGGCAGCCCGTGAGCTTGCGGAAGAGGTGGGCATCGTGATCGATCCGCAGGACCTGGAGCTGATGGGCGTCTGGATCGCGGACGCGGCGAACGAGGCCGCCACGGATATCGAAGCCACCGTGTTCCGCGCGCCCGGCACTTGGCATGCCCACCCGTCAGCAGAAATCGCCGAGATCCGCTGGCTGGACCTGGCTGCCCTCCACAGCGGGGAGGCCCTGCCTCCAGACCTGGCACCGCTGCTGACGGACCATATCCTTCCGGAACTGGCCGCGGCGCGGGACGCAGGCGCGTAGCCGGCGCCACGGCGGAAGGCTACAACTCGGGAACCGCCTCCTGCGCCACGGCGGCGGCCTCCGCGAACTGGGTGCGGTACAGCTCCGCGTAGCGGCCGTCCGCGGCGAGCAGCTCGGTGTGGGTGCCCCGCTCCACGATCCGCCCGTCCTCCACCACCAGGATGGCGTCGGCGGCGCGGACGGTGGACAGCCGGTGGGCGATCACGACGGCGGTGCGCCCCTCGAGTGCGGCGCCCAGGGCTGCCTGCACGGCTGCCTCGTTGGTGGAGTCCAGGGCCGCGGTGGCTTCGTCCAGGATGACCACCCGGGGCTGGGCGATCAGCAGCCGGGCAATGGTGAGGCGCTGGCGCTCACCGCCCGAGAGCCGGTAGCCGCGCTCCCCCACCACGGTCTCCAGCCCGTCCGGCAGGGACCGGATCATCGTCTCCAGCCGCGCCTGCCGGATGACGTCCCACATGTCCTTCTCGGAGGCGTCGGGCCGGGCCAGGCGAAGGTTGGAGGCGATGGTTTCGTGGAAGAGGTGGCCGTCCTGGGTGACCATGCCCAGCGTGTCCCGGAGGGAGTCGAAGGTGGCATCCCGCAGGTCCAGGCCGGAGCCCGGCACGCTGCCGCCCAGCCGGATGGCGCCGGAATCGACGTCGTACAGCCGGGCCAGCAGCTGGGCGATGGTGGACTTGCCGGCGCCGGAGGAACCGACCAGCGCCACCGTCTGCCCGGGTTCCACCCGGAAGCTGATGCCGTGCAGCACTTCCTCGCCGCCACGGGTGTCCAGGGTGGACACTTCCTCCAGCGAGGCCAGTGAGACCTTGTCCGCGGACGGGTAGGCGAAGCGGACGTCGTCGAACTCTACGGACACCGGGCCCGGCGGAACCGGAACGGCGCCGGGCTTCTGCTGGATCAGCGGCTTGAGGTCCAGGATCTCAAACACGCGCTCAAAGCTGACCAGGGCGCTCATGATCTCCACCCTTGCGTTGGACAGCGCCGTCAGCGGAGCGTACAGCCGGGTGAGCAGCAGAGCCAGGACCACCACATCGCCCGCGGCCAGCTGGCCGGTAATGGCAAACCAGCCGCCCAGTCCGTAGACCAGCGCCAGGGCAAGGGCGGATACCAGGGTCAGTGCCGTCACGAATGTGAACTGCAGCATGGCTGTCCGGATGCCGATGTCGCGGACCCGGCCGGCGCGGACGGCGAACTCCCGGGATTCGTCCGCGGGCCGGCCGAACAGCTTGACCAGCGTGGCGCCCGGGGCGGAGAAGCGTTCGGTCATCTGGGTGCCCATGGCCGCATTGTGTTCGGCCGCCTCACGGCGCAGGTCCGCCAGCTTGGAGCCCATCCGCCGGGCGGGGACCAGGAACACGGGCAGCAGGACCATGGCCAGGACCGTCACCTGCCACGAGGTGCCCAGCATGACCGCCAGGGTCAGAACCAGGGCCACCACGTTGCTGACCACGCCGGACAGGGTCCCGGCGAATGCCGACTGTGCTCCGATGACGTCATTGTTCAGGCGGCTGACAAGGGCGCCGGTCCGGGTGCGGGTGAAGAAGGCGATCGGCATTTTTTGCACATGGTCAAAGACGCGTGTGCGCAGGTCGAGGATCACGCCTTCGCCGATGGTGGAGGACAGCCAGCGGTTCACCAGGCCCAGGCCCGCTTCGGCAACGGCGACGACGGCGATCAGCAGGGCCAGCCGGATGACCTCGCCCTCACTGGCGCGCGCCACGATGGCGTCCACCACTTGGCCGGCCAGGACCGGGGTGGCCACGGCAAGGAAGGCCATCGCAACGGACATGGCGATGAAGGCCAGCAGTTTGCCGCGGTGCGGCCGGGCAAAAGCCAGGACCCGCTTGAGGGTTGCCTTGGAGAACGGCTTGGATCCGCTCTTGGCCCTGACGAGGTTGTAAAGGGAACCCCGGGCAACCTGTTCCATGCTCATCGGTACTGCTCCGCGGTCAAAAGTTGTTCCCTAACTGTCGGTCCTCATGCTGCTTGAGATGTGCTGCTCGGTGACCGTGCCGTTGTCCAGTTCCCAACGTACATCCAGCCGCACGTTCTCGAGCAGCCTGCGGTCGTGGGTAACCAGCAGGAGGGCGCCGTCGTAGCTGTCCAGGGCCTCTTCGAGCTGCTCGATGGCCGGCAGGTCGAGGTGGTTGGTGGGTTCATCCAGGACCAGCAGGTTCACGCCGCGCGCCTGGAGCAGGGCCAGCGCGGCCCGGGTGCGTTCCCCGGGCGAGAGGGAATCAACGGGCCGCCCGGTGTGGTCGGCCTTCAGGCCGAACTTGGCCAGCAGGGTGCGGACCTCCGCCGGGGTCATCTCGCCAAGGACTTCCCCGACGGCGTCAGCGAGGGCCAGGTGCCCCTGCAGCAGCCCGCGTGCCTGGTCAATCTCGCCAATGGCAACGGAGGCGCCCATGGACGCGCTGCCTGCGTCGGGCTCAACGGCGCCGAGGAGGAGACGGAGCAGCGTGGACTTGCCTGCACCGTTGGGACCGGTGATGCCGATCCGCTCCCCCGCGTTCAGCTGCAGGTTAACCGGTCCCAAGGTAAACCCGCCCAGGCGGACCTCGGCCTCGCGGAGGGTGGCCACCACCGAACTCGACCGCGGGGCCTGGCCGATGGAGAACTGCAGCTGCCATTCCTTCCGCGGTTCCTCCACCGCATCCAGCCGCGCGATCCGGGATTCCATCTGCCGGACCTTCTGCGCCTGCTTTTCCGAGGACTCCGTGCTGGCCGCGCGGCGGATCTTGTCGTTGTCCGGGCTCTTCCGCATGGCGTTGCGGACGCCCTGGGAGCTCCACTCCCGCTGCGTCCGGGCACGGGACACCAGGTCCGCCTTCGTGGCGGCGAACTCCTCGTACTTCTCCCGGGCGTGGCGGCGCGCGACTGCACGTTCCTCCAGGTAGGCGTCATACCCGCCGTCGTACACGGAGACGGCGTTCTGTGCCTGGTCCAGCTCCACCACGGTGGTGACGCAGCGGGCCAGGAACTCGCGGTCGTGGCTGACCAGGACCACGCCGCCGCGCAGCCCCTTCACGAAGTCCTCCAGCCGTGCGAGCCCGGCCAGGTCCAGGTCGTTGGTGGGCTCGTCCAGGAGCACCACGTCGAACCGGCTCAGCAGCAGGGCAGCCAGCGCAACCCGGGCGGCCTGGCCGCCGGAAAGGCCGGTCATGGGGGCGTCTGCGCCCGCTTCCAGGCCAAGATCGGCAAGGACGGCCGGGATGCGGTCGTCTAGGTCGGCGGCGCCGGAGGCCATCCACCGGTCGAAAGCCCGGGCGTACGCATCGTCGGCGCCCGGTGCGCCGCTGCCTAATGCCTCTGCCGTGGATTCCATTTCGGCGGTGGCCTGCGCGCAGCCCGTACGGCGGGCGATGTAGCCGGCCACGGTCTCTCCCGGCACCCGCTCGTGCTCCTGGGGAAGCCAGCCCACAAACGCGTCCGCCGGAGCCAGGCTTACGGCCCCGGCCTGCGGCTGGTCCGCGCCGGCGAGGATCCGCAGCAGTGTTGTCTTGCCTGCCCCGTTGGCTCCAACCACTCCCACAACATCGCCGGGCGCGACGGTCAGGGAAAGTCCTGCGAAGAGCTGGCGGTGGTCATGCCCGCCCGCGATGTCCTTGGCAACGAGGGTTGCAGTCATTGGTCCATCCTTTCACCGGTACAGCCCGGTTTCCTGCCGGACCAGGCCGGCGCCGCCTGCGGAATACCTGGGATGCCGGACGCAGGGCATGAAAGAACCCGCTGGTCCGGACTTGGGGGGTGTACGGACCAACGGGCTCGACCATCAAGCATAGTCGAAACAGCATCGGCGGTAAAATCGGCCGGGTTCGCGGCACGCTAAAATTGATTCACCGTCCGTTCTGCAGAGAGCAGCCCATGACCCTTCCTGCCAAGGCGTTCCAGCGCTGGCTGCAAGGCATCGCCCCCGATGCCAGCACCGCAGACGTCTGCAGGGTCTCCGGGATCAAAAGGACAACGCTCGCCCAGCAGCTGGTCAGGGGCAAGGTCTCCGTGACAACCGTGGTCAGCATCGCCCGGGCCTTCAACGTCAATCCCGTCGCCGCATTGGCGTATTTCGAAGACTTCCGTGAACTGGCCGGCCCGCTCCCGCCGCCCACGCGCTACGAGCTGATCAGCCAGATCTCCACCCCGGACCTGCTGCAGGCGGCGTTGGCGCGCCCCGCCATGGATCCCGCGGGAAACCCCAGACCGCAGCCGCCGGCCCTTAGCCCCGCCCCGCACCCCACCTCGGTGAAGAACTGGGTCGACGCCATAGACGACGGCGAGGTGCGGCACCGTGTCTCGGCTGCCACCGGGGTGGCACCCCAGAACTACTCCGCCCAGCTGACCGCCAACCGGCTCTCCCCGGACCTTGCCCTTGCAACGTCGCGGGCGGCCGGAGTGGGACCCACAGGGGGCCTGGTGGCCACAGGGCTGGTCACGGAGGAAGAGGCAGGCTGGCCGCCGGGTGCGCGCCAGGCGGCCCTGGACAGCATGTCCGACGGCGACCTGACCACCCTTGCCGGTGACAGGCTCCAAGCGCTGGGCAAGGTATTGCGGCGCCAGGAGCAGGACCAAGCACAGACAGAAAAGATCTGGGAGAACCTGGGATGATTGAAGTCCTGCAATGGACCACGCTGGCCGTCTGCGGCCTTACCGCCATAGCGCGGATACCCAGCCTGCTGCGGGGTGAGAACCGGTCGCCCTTCTACATCTTCGCCCTGATGACCCTTGCCATCCTGCTGAGCATCGAGGCGCCCTATGTGGTTATCGACCAGGCACTGGGCGGGATCAACCTGGCCAACCTCCTGCTGCGGTTCGTCATCTTCGCCACCATCTTCTTCCTGGGCATCCGCGTCACCAAGGGATTTGGTGCCGAGGGCGCTTACCGGCTGATCACCGGAAGGGCCGGCATGATGGTGCTGCTGGTCATTTCCGTGGTGATGGTGGCCGTGTTCTTCCTCATGGATACCGCCGGATCGTCGGCAGGGCTCATGGGCCCGGCCCGGCGGGACGCCCGCAACGCTGTCCTGGTGGAGTACTACGGGGCGGCGGGCCGGGCTTACCCGTCCTATGTTTCGCTGGTGCTGTTGCCCGCCATGGTCCGTGCCGTGCGCAGCCGCCTGCCCATCCTCATACGAATAGCGGCCGGGCTCCTGGCACTGGGCGGAGTTGCCATCGCCCTGTCACTGCTGTTCCCATTCATCCCCCGCTCCTGGGACGCCATAGAGTTCGTCGTGAACTACACGGCGGTGCTGTGCTTCGTGATCGGGCTCGCCCTGATTTGGGCCGCAAGGGTGAAAAGCGGAAGGAGCATCGGCAGGCAAAGGACATCTACCGAAAAGTAACAAGGCAGCTTTCACAAATTCATTAGAATATGAAACAATCATGAATGTGTGAAGGTGGGGCCGAGCGGCGTTTACGAACGGGGATAAATTCTTGAACGCCTCCTGTCCCGGGGGCCTTTGCACACATTGGGGGGATGAGTGGTGGCGGCCGTTGGGGACCGCCCCCACTCAGCCTATTTAAGGCCTGTTTCCCGCGAAGTTTTTGGGCAGATATTGCGCCCTCAGAGGCCCTGAAGTCGCCATATCTGGCCAAAAACTCTTACCCGCGGGCGAACCTCAGCGTGACCAGCTGGAACGGGCGGAGCTGCAGGGCAGCAACGCCGGCCCCGGCTTCCACTCCCGGCGCCTGGACATCGCGCTCCAGCAGGTCCACGGCGCGGACAGCCGCTGCCGCGAAATTGGCAGTGACGCGCCCGGCGGAGCGCTGCCCCAACGATTCGTACAGCCTGACGATCACATCGCCGGAGCCATCCTCGGCAAGCTTGACGGCTTCGATCACCAGGGCCGGGTTGGTTACAGCGAACAACGGCTCAACCGGCGCGGCCCCATGGACTATCCGGGGTGCGAGGTTGGTGCGGTAGCCCTCCTGGACAGCCTCGGCAATGCCGGCGCCGGGCCGGATGGTGACCGTCAGGTCGTGAAGCCCGCGGTCCGACTCCGGGTCCGGGAACTTGGGCGCCCGCAGCAGGGACAGGCGCACGGTGGTGGTGGTGCCGCCGTCGGACTCCCGGATGCTCCGGGCCACGTCGTGGCCGTAGGTGGACGCGTTGGAGACCGCCACCCCGTAGCCGGGTTCGGCAACGTGGATCCACCGGTGCGCGCAGATCTCGAATTTCGCTGCCTCCCAGGACGTGTTGGTGTGGGTGGGCCGGAAAACGTGCCCGAACTGCGTCTCGGCAGCCGAGCGGTCTGCCCGGACGTCCAGGGCGAACCCCAGCTTCAGCAGCTTCTCCCGTTCCTGCCAGTCCACGGCGGTGGTGATGGACAGCGAGGGGCTGCCCGGCTCGAGCGCTATCCGCTGGGTGATCGCAGAGGCCCCGGCCAGCCGTTCCACCACCACGATGGCGGTTCCGCCCTCCCTTTCCAGCCGGACCGATTCCGCGCTGGTCAGTGCAGTGACATTGCGCCGGTAGAACTCGTCGATGTCCCAGGCATCCCACTCATTGGGGGTATCCCGGTGCAGCTCCAGCAGGTTGCCGTACTGGTCCGGGGCAATGGCTTCCCGGCCGCTGGCATAATCCCGCAGGGACGTCAGGAGGCCTTTTCCATCCAGCACCGCGCGGATAACCCCGTTGTCCAGGACGTATCCGCCCGCTTCGGCCGTTGCGCTGACGGCTTCGGAATGAATGCCCGGCTCTGCCGCCGCCAGGGCGGGCACGCCGTCCCTGGCATGCGGTGCGGCATTGAGGAGGAACTTCCGTTCCCCCGCACCCAGCACCGCGGAAGCGGCCTGGCCGATCAGTGCTTCCAGCCCGGCTTCGATCGCCTGGTAGTTGCGCTCCGCATCCTGGTGGACCCAGGCGATGGAGCTGCCGGGAAGGATGTCGTGGAACTGCTGCAGGAGCACCAGCCGCCACAGGCGCTTGAGCTCGGCTGCCGGGTAGGCATAGGCGCCGTCCGTCCGGACCGCTGCCGTGGCGCACCACAGTTCGGCCTCCCGCAACAGGTGCTCGCTGCGCCGGTTGCCCTTCTTGGTCCGGGCCTGGCTGGTGTACGTTCCGCGGTGCAGCTCAAGGTACATCTCACCCACCCAGACGGGCAGCGAGGTGTAGTCCTGTTCGGCCTGCCGGAAGAAACTCTCCGCAGACCCGATCCGCACCTTCGGCGAGCCCTCGAGGTCGGCGGTGCGGGCCGCCGCAGCAAGCATCTCCCGGGTAGGTCCGCCGCCGCCGTCGCCGAAGCCGAACGGCACCAGTGACACTGTTCCCCTGCCGTGGTCCCGGTAGTTCCGTTCGGCGTGGGCCAGCTCCCTCCCGCTGAGTTCGGAGTTGTAGGTGTCCACCGGCGGGAAATGCGTGAAAAGCCGGGTGCCGTCGATGCCCTCCCAGTTGAAGGTGTGGTGCGGCATCCGGTTGGTCTGGTTCCAGGAGATCTTCTGGGTCAGGAACCAGCGGCTGCCCGCGGACTTCACGATCTGCGGAAGGGCAGCTGAGTACCCGAACGAATCCGGCAGCCACGCTTCCCGGCATTCGATGCCGAACTCCGACAGGAAGAAGCTCTTGCCTTCCACGAACTGGCGGGCCATCGCCTCGCCGCCGGGCATGTTGGTGTCCGACTCCACCCACATGCCGCCCACGGGCACGAACTGGCCGGAACAGACCTTTTCGCGGATCCTGCTGAAAAGTTCCGGGTAGAACTCCTTGATCCATGCCAGCTGCTGCGCGGATGAGCAGGAGAAGACGAAGCCCGGGTTGTCGTCCATCAGGGACACAACATTGGAAAAGGTCCGCGCGCATTTGCGCATGGTTTCCCTGACTGGCCACAGCCAGGCGGAATCGATGTGGGCATGGCCGGTGGCAACCAGCTGGTGGGCGGATGCGTAGGCGGGCCTGGCCAGGACGCCGGCGAGGGCTTCGCGGCCGGCCGCCGCCGTTCCGGCAACATCGTCCGGGTCCATGACGTCCATCATGCGTTCAAGGGCGCGGAGGATTTCGTGCCGGCGGGGAAGCTCCAGCGGCAGTTGCTCCATCAGTCCCGCGAGGGTCCAGACGTCCTGCTGGAGCTCCCACACAGTCTGGTTCAGTTCAGCGATCGCAATGGTCCCCAGCCGGTACTGCGGCGCCGTTCCGGCAGTGGACTTGTCCCCGTAGGGTGTTGCGGCAAAGGTCCAGCCCTGGGCAACGTCAGGATTGGCGGCGGCTTCCACATAGAAGTCCACCGCCATGCCGCCACCCAGCAGCTTCAACGGGATGTACTGGTTGCGCGGGGAGACGGCCTTGATGATGGTTCCGTCCGGCCGCCAGGCAATGCCCTCGCACTGGAAACCAGGCGTCTCAATGGTGAAGCCCAGGTCCACCACCACTTCCACCGTGGTGTCCGGCTCTGTGCCCCATGACTCAGGGACCTCACCCTGGAGTCGAAGCCACTTGGTGCCCCACGGTTTGCCCCAGGCAGCACCATGCTCCTGCGGGAGGAATTCCTGCCGCATGGCCTCCAGCGCAGGGACCGGCTCATCCGGCACATCCCAGCTGCTCAAGGCAAGGGGAAGGCTCCGGCCGTAGACGGAAGGGGTGATGCGCTCACGCACAAACCTCTCGAGGCGGACTTCCGTTATCCGGCGGTCGTCATGCAATGTGTGCCTTCTTTAGAGTCTGGAAGTGGACCATGGTGTCCATTCGCTGGACAAATCTACCCGCTAGTAGCCTCTTATCCAACCCCTCCAGAATGATCCGTGGCCATCCGCAGCCGCCTCAGGACGCCGGCACTTCCGCCGCCGGCCTGAGCACCCGGGCATCGCCGGCGTATACGTTGAGGCTGGTTCCGCGGCTGAAGCCGGCCAGCGTCAGGCCGCTCGCCTCCGCAAGTTCCACCGCCAGGCTGGATGGCGCGCTGACCGCGGAGAGTACAGGGATTCCCGCCAGGGCGGCCTTCTGCACCAGTTCAAAGGATGCCCGGCCGGAGACCTGCAGCACTGTTCCGCGCAGTGGAAGGAGGCCTTCGCGCAGGGCCCAGCCCACCACCTTGTCCACGGCGTTGTGCCGCCCCACGTCCTCACGGAGGCACAGAAGCTGGACCCCGCCGTCGTCCGCAATCCTGAAAAGCCCGGCCGCGTGCACTCCCCCGGTTTCCTCAAAGACGCGCTGGGATTCCCGCAGCAGCGCCGGCAGCGACGCAAGCACGTGGGCGTCCACGGTGACCGGATCGTCCTGGGGGCTGTAGTGCGAGGATTTCCGGACCGAGTCGATGGAGTCCGTACCGCAGATACCGCAGGAACTGGAGGTGTAGACGTTGCGTCCCGTGTCCGGGAGGGGGACGTCGGGCCGCAGCTGGGCTTCCACCACGTTGAAGGTCTGCATGCCGTTTTCGTCCTCGCCGGCGCAGAACCGGAGGGACACCAGCTGGTCGGCACTCCAGATGACGCCCTCGGACACCAGGAATCCCGCCACCAGGTCAAAGTCGTCGCCGGGAGTACGCATGGTGACGGAGAAGGACATCCGTCCCAGCCGGATTTCCAGCGGTTCCTCCACCGCCAGGACGTCCTCCCGGTGCCGGACCGGAAACTCGAGGGCCTTTGGCGAGCCGTCCAGCAGATACTTGTGCACCTTGCGGCGCTGGGTTACGCGTCCCATGCTTCCTGCCTGTTCATAACTCAATCATGGCAACCGCAGTGCCCCCGCTCAACTGGAGCACAGTGTTGCCCTAAACGTCCTGCGGGGACACTTTCCGGTCGGAGGGAATACTGCCTAGCCAAGCAGCGCGCTCCAGTTGTCCGGCAAGAGCATCAAATTCCTCTACACCATCCCCAACTTCAACAACCCTTCCGGAATCACTCTCGCCAAGGAACGCCGCCAGC
>NZ_JBNHFD010000098.1:0-13830 GCF_059089865.1 Arthrobacter sp. Y3221157 | reverse complement strand
GGTGCCGGCGCCGGCGCCTGGCTCGCCTGGGGGGCGGTGGGGGCGGGCGGGGTGTTGCGGCTGGAACCGTTGAGCAGGTTGCCGGGCGGTGCCGGGAACGGCTCCGTGCCATAGGCGGGAGCGATGCGGGACATGAAGTTGGAGAACATGGGCCCCGCGATCATGTAACCGTCAATGCCCTTGTAGAACTTCCCGTTTACGGTGATGTTCTGGCCCGGCCGGTTCTGGGCGCCCAGCGGATCACCAAACCAGGCCGCGGTGGCCAGGCCGGTGGTGTGGCCAACAACCCACGTCGATTCATTCATGTTTGACGTACCGGTCTTGGCGCCGATGGGGAAGTTGGTCCGGGTGGAGATCCGGGGCTGGATCAGCGAGCCGGAACCACGGTTGAGGACTTCCTGGAGCGCGTAGTTGACGCCGCGCGCAACCTCAGGCTTGACGGCGTCCCGGCAGCTGCTGGACTGTGCCGGCAGCTGCTTGCCCGTTGCGTCAGTGACGGAGGTGATGGCGATGGCCTCGCAGAACTTGCCGTCGTTCGCGAAGGTGGCGAAGGCGCTGGCCATGGTCAGCGGGGAGGTCTGCGTGGAGCCGAGCAGGTTGCCCAGGAGGGACATGTTGATCTTCGGGTTCGGGTCCCCGTCAGCGGGCAGGCCGCCGTGCAGGCCCGTGGCGTCCACGATCTTCTGGATGCCGCAGAAGTCCAGCTGGGCCGCCGAAGCGAAGGTCACCGTGTTGATGGAGTTGTAGAGGCCCTCAAGGACGGACAGCGGGCGGTACCACTGCGGCTCGGCGTTCTGCAGGTCATCGGCCGTGCCGAGGCCCTGGTTCTTCTGCGCGGTGCTGTAGCCGCCGGTTACCTTGCCGCAGGTGTGGCGCCAGGGGAAGCTCAGCGGGTAGACGCGCTGGGCCGAATTCACCACGGTGTTCATGGACTTGCCCTCGTTGAGCCATTCGGCGAACGTGAAGGGCTTCATGGTGGAGCCGGGCTGTGCGCCGCCCAGGCCATTGAGGTCGTTGCCGTCCTTGTCCAGCTTGTCCACGTTGAAGTTCACCTGCGAGTCGAAGGAGCCCTCGGCAGGCAGGAAGGTGGTGTTCTGTGCCATCGAAATGATCTTGCCGGAGTTGGGCTGCACGGAAACCATGGCAGCCCCCCACTTGTCCGGGTTGGCGCCGGCGGAGGCGTTGACCTGCTCCTGGGCCGCGGCCTGGGCAGCCGGGTCCAGGGTGGTGGTGATGGTGAGGCCGCCGCCGTAGATGAGGCGCTGGCGCTCCTTGGGGTCCGCGCCGTAGGCAGGATTGTTCTCCAGCAGGTGCAGGACGTAGTCGCAGAAGTAGGGTGCCGTGGAAGCGTAAGCGCAGCCCTGGCGGGCGGGGGTCACTTTGGTTTCCACGGGAGTGGCCACCGCGGCATCGTAATCGGCCTGCGTGATCCTGCCCTGGTCCAGCATGAGTCCCAGCACCAGGTCGCGGCGCTGCTTGGAGCTCTCCGGGTTGTTGATGGGATCGAACGCGGACGGGCTGTTCACGAGCCCGGCCAGCAGTGCGGCCTGGGGGAGCGTGAGGTCCTTGGCGGAGGTGCTGAAGAAGAACCTGGAAGCAGCCTCGATGCCGTAGGCGTCCCGGTTGAAGAACACGATGTTCAGGTAGCCCTCAAGGATCTGCTCCTTGCTGAATTCCTTTTCCAGGGCGATGGCGAGCTTCATTTCGCGGAGCTTGTCGCCCACGCCCTTGTTCACGCCGTTGAGCTTGATCTGGTCCTCGTTGCCTTCGGCCGCGAGGTTGGCGTTCAGGACGTTGTTCACGTACTGCTGCGTGATGGTGGAGGCACCCTGGCGGTTGCCGCGCGCGGTGCTGACCAGCGCGCGGAGAATGCCGGTGGTGTCCACGCCGCCGTGATCATAAAAACGGCTGTCCTCGACGGCGATGACAGCTTCCTTCACGAACGGTGAGATCTGGTCCAGGGCGACCTTGGTGCGGTTCTCCGTGTAGACGTTGGCAATCTCGCTGCCGTCGGCCGCCAGGATCCTGGTGGTCTGGTTCGGCGGGTCAACCTTGAGCTCCGCCGGTAGTGTGTCGAAGAACTCGATGGAACCGCTTGCAGCACTGCCCGAAACTGCGGCCGCGGGGACCAACAGGCCAGCTACCAGGACACCGCAGATCGCACTCACGCCAAGGAAAACTAGGATCTTTCCGAGGGTGGTGGCAGTATCGAATAAGGGGTTCTTACGAGTCGCCATGTTTTCCACTTTACCGGCAAGGACTAGTCTTTCTCTCATGACCAAATGGGAGTACGCGACGATTCCGCTCATTATTCACGCCACAAAGCAGATCCTGGACCAGTGGGGAGAGGACGGCTGGGAGCTCGTCCAGGTTGTCCCCGGCCCCGACGGCAACGGCCTTGTTGCCTACCTGAAGAGGGAGAAGCAGTAGCATGAGCACCCCCGCAGAAGCCCGGTCCGGCGCGGCTACACAGCCCGTTTCCGCCGTCGAGCAGCGCCTCGCAGAACTCGGATTGACCCTTCCCCAGGTGGCTGCCCCCGTGGCCGCCTACGTCCCGGCCATCATCTCCGGCAACCACGTCTACACCTCCGGCCAGCTTCCCTTTATTAACGGCAAACTCGAAGCTACCGGCAAGGTGTCGGGAGGCACCGAGGGTGCCGCGGACGAGCCCACAGTGTCCCCCGAGGACGCCCAGCGCTACGCCGCCGTATGCGCCGTGAACGCACTGGCCGCGGTCAAAAGCGTGATTGGCGACCTGGACCGGATCACCCGCATTGTTAAAGTTGTGGGCTTCGTCTCCTCGGACCCGTCCTTCACCGGGCAGCCGGCTGTCATCAATGGCGCGTCGGAATTGCTGGGCCGCGTCCTCGGTGACGCCGGCCAGCACGCCCGTTCCGCCGTCGGCGTTGCCGTCCTGCCGCTCGACTCGCCGGTTGAAGTCGAACTGATCGCCGAATTCAGCTAGGACCGGTCGCTTCCCTTGCCACAGCTCGCCCGACGCCTTTTTGCACTTCCCCAGGATCTTGAAGGGGCAGCGCAGAGCTGGCTCGAACACGGCGAACGCACCCCGCGCGCCGCGCGCTTTGCCTCCTCCGTGGTCCTGCTGCGGGATTCCCCCACCGGCCTGGAAACCTGGCTGGCCTACCGGCCAGGTTCCTCGCCGCTGGGGGTCCTTGCGTTCCCCGGCGGTTCCCTGGACGCCGCCGACGACGACCCGATCGGCTGGCTGGGCCCGTCACCGCAGTATTGGGCCGAGCAGATGGGGACGGACGACGTCGGGCTTGCACGACGGCACGTGGTGGGTGCCATCCGCGAACTCTTCGAGGAGACGGGCGTGCTGCTGGCCGGTCCGGACAATGCGGGCACCGTCGAAGCCACCTCCACTCCGGAGTGGATGCGCGCCAGGCTTGCGGTGGCCGAGCAGGAAAAGACGCTCGCGCAGGTCCTGGAGAAGCGCGGGCTCTCGCTCCGGACCGACCTGCTGAAATCCCTCGTCAACTGGCGCAGCCCCGACTTCGCGCACCGCAGGTTCGACACCCGCTACTTCGCCGCCACGGTGCCGCTTGGCCAGGAGCCCACGCTGCTGGAAGGCAAGGGAGTCTGGGGCCGGTGGGTGAACGCCGCCAAGGTCATCGAGGAGCGGAACAGCACCATCCTCGGGGAAGAGGTGGGCCAGGAAAACACGGTGGGCCGCACCCTCGGCGAACTGATGGTGCCGGGGTCCGAGATCATGCTTGAGAAGATGGCCGCGGCCAACGGCTGCATCGCCTACCTCAGCTACAAGCGCAAGGCCCACGTGTACCAGCCCACGCTGGTGGTGGAGGACGGCAGGATGCTGCTCGAAGTGGAAGCCGCGAAGACCACGCCCGGCGATCCCCAGCGCGAACGCTGAGTCCCGCGGAACGCTAGATCCTGGGGAGCGCGGAATAGGGGCGGCTGGGCAGCGTCCCGGCTGTCCACGGCCTGATGGAGGGTTCCGGCGGAATTTCGCCCCGGCCGTCGCGGATGACGAGGACTATCGTCCCGGCGATGGCGGCCACGGCGGCCACTCCCAGCAGGATCAACAGGACAAACATAGCCACGGACATTGCCATGCACCTCTGGCTTCCATTTTACCGCCTGTAGTTCCGGCTTGGATGGAGTGTGCGCAGTCCGGGCAGCGAAAAGGCCGCCCCGTGGGGCGGCCTTTTGCTTGGCTTTTGCCTAGCGGGAGCGCTGGCGGAGGCGCTGCATGTCCAGGATGACGACGGCGCGGGCTTCCAGCCGGAGCCAGCCGCGCTGGACGAATTCGGCGAGGGCTTTGTTGACGGTTTCGCGGGAGGCGCCCACCAGCTGGGCCAGCTCTTCCTGCGTGAGTTCGTGGGCTACCAGGACGCCGTCGGTGGCCGGGCGGCCAAAGCGGTCGGCCAGGTCCAGCAGGGCCTTGGCAACGCGGCCCGGAACATCCGAGAAGACGAGGTCGGAGAGGGAGTCGTTGGTGCGGCGCAGGCGGCGGGCCAGGGCCTGCAGCAGCTGGGCCGAAACCTCGGGGCGGGTGCGCAGGAGGTTGTTCAGGCTCTCGTTCTTCAGGCCTGCCAGCCGCGTTTCGGAGACGGCGGTGGCCGTGGCGGTGCGCGGGGAGGGGTCGAACAGGGCCATTTCGCCGAACAGTTCGCCCGGGCCCAGGATCGCGAGGAGGGATTCGCGGCCGTCGGGGGAGGTGCGGCCGAGCTTTACCTTGCCGGAGACGATGAAGTAGAGCTGGTCACCCTGGTCGCCTTCACGGAAGACCGAGGCACCGCGGGAGAGGTCCACCTCGGTGAGCTCGTCCGTCAGCAGCCGGAATGCGTCGTCGTCAAGCGTTGCGAAAAGTGGTGCTCGGCGCAGTACCTCGATGTCCATAAAATCTCCTGAGTAAAAGTATCGGCTGTGGCGCTTTTGCCATTGTTTCAGAATTTTCAAGGTTCTGTGACGAACTTGGCACCCGATCCGCCGTGATGACGGGCTCACTGACTCCGCAGACAACCCCGGAAGATTGTCAGGGAGCGCCATTAGAATGAGGTTTCAACTGTTAATAAGGAGCCCTTCGTGGTCGGCTTGACTGTCCTGGACCTGATCCTGATCCTGGCGCTGCTGTCCTACCTGGTCTACGGCCTGCGCAACGGCTTCCTCGTCACGGCAGGCGGTATCGCCGGTTTCGCCGCCGGTGCGGTAGCCGCATTCTTCGCCGTTCCCCTGGTCAGCGGCTTTGTTGAGGACTCGGGCTGGCGGCTCACCGCCATTGTGGCGGCCGCCGTCGTCCTTGTGGTCCTGGGGCACGGCCTGGGAACCATGGTGGGGCGGCAGATCCGGGGTGCCGTGCGGATCCGGCCGCTGCGTGCGGTGGACCGGGTTGTGGGCGGCGCCGTGAATGTCGTGGTGTCGGCGCTGGTCATGTCCATGCTGGCGTTCAGCATCAGTTCACTGGGTGTCCCGCTGGTGTCCCAGCAGCTGGCCGAATCCAAGGTCATCCGCTTCATCGACGGTCTGACCCCCACGCCCGTCAAGGCCACCATGGCTGAGCTCCGCTCCGCGGTGATCGGCAACGGGATCCCCACCCTCATCGAGGGGCTGGAACAGGGCCCCGCCGTCCCCGTGCCCAACGCGAGCACTGACACGCCTGCCCTCAACCGGGCGGCAGAATCCGTCCTTCGGATCGCCGGGACCGCCTACGAATGCGGCCAAAACCAGACCGGCACCGGCTTCGTAGTCTCCGAGGACCGCGTTGTCACCAACGCGCATGTCGTGGCGGGAGTGTCGCAGCCCGTGGTGGAAATGTCCGACGGCGGCGCGATGCCGGGGCGGGTGGTCTACTTCGACACCAAGCATGACATCGCCGTGCTGGCCGTGGAGGACCTGCCCGCGCAGCCGCTGCCGCTGAGCGCGGATCTCCCTGGCGGCAGCCCGGCCGCGTTCGCAGGCTACCCTCACGGTGGGCCGTTCCAATCCAAGCCGGCCACGGTGCAGGACATCACCACGGTGCTGGTTCCGGACATCTACGGCAGCAACCCCACGCCTGAGGAGATCTACCGGCTGGCGGGCGACGTGCAGCCGGGCAACTCCGGTGGACCGCTGCTCACTACCGACGGCGCGGTGGCCGGCGTGATCTTCGCCAAGGCAACGTCGGATACGGACATGGGGTTTGCCATCACCATGGACGACCTCAACCCGGTGGTCGCGCAGGCCCCTGCGCTGACGGCACCTGTGTCGTCGGGCCAGTGCATCCAGAAGTGACGGTCCCCCGGAGCTGTCCGCCTAGAGGACCTCGGCCAGGTAGTCGATGGCCAGCCGGTACCCGGTAACGCCTGCTCCGACAATCACTGCCGAGCACATGGGGGACAGGTAGGAGTGGTGCCGGAATTCCTCGCGCTGGTGAACGTTGGTGATATGCACCTCGACGGCGGGAAGCTGTACGGCGGCGAGGGCGTCGCGAAGCGCCACGGAAGTGTGCGTGAAGGCGCCGGCATTGATGACGATGCCGGCGGCGTTTTCGCGGGCGGCGTGGATGGTGTCCAGCAGAACGCCCTCATGGTTGGACTGGACGCACTCCACCACAAAGCCGTGGGCCTTCGCGGCCGCCGCGGCCAGGTCTTCCACGTCGGAAAGGGTGGAGGTGCCGTACTTTTCCGGCTCACGGGTGCCCAGCAGGTTGAGGTTGGGGCCGTTGATTACCAGGATGGTGCCGCGGCCGATATCGGTGGCGGAGGAAGGTTCGGTCATGGGTGCCAATCTATCCTTAGGTGACGGGGTGCCGTGCATGCTCCGCACCTGTCACGGTTCCGGCCAGGCGGGTGCAACCCGAAGCTTAGTCTTTTCACCGATTATGCGTTGGGCGTCGGTACCAAGGCCCGCATCGCTGATGACCTCATCCACGTCGTCGAGGGCGGTAATGGAGCTGATACCCAGCATGCCCCACTTGGAGTGGTCGGCCAGGACAACCGTCTTGCGGGCTGCCGCCACGAAGGCGCGGTCTGTCTCCGCTTCCAGAAGGTTGGGCGTGGTGAATCCGGCGTCGGCGTCCATGCCGTGGACGCCGAGGAAAAGAATGTCCAGGTGCAGCTGTTTCAGCGCGCCGGTGGCGATGGGACCCACCAGGGCATCCGAGGGCGTGCGCTCGCCGCCGATCAGGATCACCGTGGACGCGTAGCGCGCCGAACCGGACGACGACGCGTGGTGGAACAGGTCGGCGATCCGCACGGAGTTGGTCACCACCGTGATCCGGGGACCGCCGGCAAGTTCCTTGGCCAGCGCCCACGTGGTGGTACCGGCGCTCAGGCCCACCGCCATCCCTTCCTGCACCAGCGCCGCGGCCTCCACGGCGATGGCCCGTTTCTCCGCGGTCAGCTGCGTGGACTTCTGTTCGAAGCCGGGCTCGTACGTGCTGGCATCGCCCGGGAGCTTGGCCCCGCCGTGAATGCGCTCCAGCTTGCCGCCCTCCTCCAGCTGCTCGATATCGCGCCGCACGGTCATGAGGGACACGCCAAGCTGCTGCGCAAGGTCCGAAACCCGTACCACCCGTTCGCGCTGGACGGCGTCCACAATGGCCTGGTGACGTGCAGCGGGAAGCATCAGGGCGCATCCTTCGGGGCAGGGGACAGGTCTGCTCCCAGCATACGGCGGCGGCGCCTCCCCACCGCTGGGGAAGCGCCGCCGCCGTCGTCCTACTTCCGGAGGCTCGCCGCGATCTGCTGCATGATCGTGGGGTCCGAAAGGGTGGTGGCGTCGCCGGGGTCGCGGCCTTCGGCGACGTCCTTGAGGAGGCGGCGCATTATTTTGCCGGAGCGGGTTTTGGGCAGTTCGGGGACCACAAGGATGTTCTTGGGTTTGGCGATGGGGCCGATTTCCTTGCCGACGTGGTTGCGGAGTTCGGTGATGGTGTCTTCGCCGGTGTCCACGGCGTCGCCGCGGAGGATGACGAACGCGACCACGGCCTGGCCGGTGGTTTCGTCGGCGGCGCCCACGACGGCGGCCTCGGCCACGGCCGGGTGGGAGACCAGGGCGGACTCGATCTCGGTGGTGGAGAGCCGGTGCCCGGAGACGTTCATGACGTCGTCCACGCGGCCCAGGAGCCAGACGTCGCCGTCTTCGTCCTTTTTGGCCCCGTCGCCGGCGAAGTACATGTTCTCGAACCGGGACCAGTAGGTGTCCTTGAACCGTTCGGGGTCGCCCCAGATGCCGCGGAGCATCGCGGGCCAGGGTTCGCGGATGACCAGGAACCCGCCGTGGCCGTTGGGCACGGAGGCGCCGTTTTCGTCCACGACGTCCACGGCGATGCCGGGCAGCGGGACCTGCGCGGAGCCGGGTTTGGCGGCAGTCACGCCGGGCAGCGGGGCGATCATCTGCGCACCGGTTTCGGTCTGCCACCAGGTGTCCACGATGGGTGCCTTGCCGCCGCCGATGACGTCCCGGTACCACATCCAGGCTTCGGGGTTGATGGGTTCGCCCACGGAGCCAAGGACGCGCAGGGAGGTCAGGTCGTACTTGTCCGGGATTTCCCGGCCCCATTTCATGAAGGTGCGGATCGCGGTGGGCGCGGTGTAGAGGATGGACACCTTGTACTTTTCCACGATCTCCCACCACCGGCCCTGGTGCGGGGAGTCCGGGGTGCCCTCGTACATGACCTGGGTGGCGCCGTTGATGAGCGGGGCGTAGGTGACGTAGGAGTGGCCGGTGACCCAGCCGACGTCGGCGGTGCACCAGTACACGTCGGTGTCCGGGTGCAGGTCGAACACGGCCTTGTGGGTGTAGGCGGTCTGGGTGAGGTACCCGCCGGTGGTGTGCAGGATGCCCTTGGGCTTGCCGGTGGTCCCGGAGGTGTAGAGGATGAACAACGGGTGTTCGGAGTCGTGCCCGACGGCGGTGTGCTGGTTCGAGGCGGCGTCCACGGTGTCGGCCCACCAGTGGTCCCTGCCCTCGGTCCAGTCCACGTCCTGGCCGTTGCGCCTGACCACCACCACGTTCTGCACGGTGTGCCCGGGCCTGGACAGCGCCTCGTCCACGGCCGGCTTCAGCGCACTGGGCTTTCCGCGCCGGTAGGTTCCGTCGGCGGTGACCACGAGCTTGGCTTCGGCGTCATCGATCCTGGACCGCAGCGCATCGGCGGAGAACCCGCCGAACACCACCGAATGCACAGCCCCGATCCGGGCGCAGGCCAGCAGTGTGATCACGGCCTCGGGGATCATCGGCAGGTACACGGCCACCCGGTCGCCCTTGGCCACGCCGAGGGATTCGAACGCGTTCGCGGCCTTCTTGACCTCTTCGGTCAGCTCGGCGTAGGTGTAGGAGCGGGTGTCGCCCGGTTCGCCTTCGAAGTGGATGGCCACCCGGTCGCCGCGGCCGTTTTCCACGTGCCGGTCCAGCGCGTTGTAGGCGGCGTTGACTTCCCCGCCTACGAACCACTTCGCGAACGGCGGGTTGGACCAGTCCAGAGCCTCATCGAAGTCCTTGCTCCAGGTCAGCAGTTCCCTGGCCTGCTTCGCCCAGAAACCCGGCCGGTCGGCGTCGGCCTCCCGGTACTCCTCCGCCGTGACGACCGCATTGGCCGCGAACTCCGGTGACGGCGGGAATGTCCGCGTCTCATGGAGCAGGTTTTCGAACGCGTCACCGTGCTGTTCGGAGCCGGCAGGAACGGTGGCCGTGGAGCTTGGAGTGTCCTGGGACATGTGAACCTCATCATTCATCGATCTTCGCTGGCGGCATGATCGCCGGCCGGGCTCCGCCGCATGCACGACATCGGGCACCGGCCCGTCACGGTCATACCGCAAAGAGCTGTTCCGGAATCAAGACTAATGCTTGGCCGCGCAGGTGTGTGTGCCGTGTCACAAGCCAGCCCGCGAGCGGCGTTTATTAAGCGGTGAATGGTCTGCCGCGCGGCCTTTCGGTGGTCCGGGCGGTCCCTTGTCAGCTAGTGATCAGCCCGGCTGTTGACTAGGCTGAAATGGAATTGTGACTTCACCTCGGGCCGCTGGAGCCGGGCGCTACCAGTGCCGGGCAGCAGCGGATCCGGTGTTACGACGGGACGGTACCCGGGCCAGGCCCCGGTACCGCCACGCTAAGGAGAACAGAATGAACCAGCAGAGCTACGGCCAGAAAACAGGCCCCGACACCGCGGCAGGTGCAGGCGCCGAAGGGACCGCCTCCGGGGACGGTCCGCAGGCGGCGGCCGCTGGGAAGGGCAGCCACACAGGCCTTTCCAAGGATGCCAACCAGGCAGTGCTCGGGCCGTTCACCGTGCGGGACCTGGCTGTCTTCGCCGGCACCCTCATCCTGTTCATCGCCTCCCTGCTGCCCATCTTCGGCGGGCGGTACAACCTGTGGAACCTGAACAACCTGTTCTTCCTGGGGTTGGGAATCATCCTTCCCCTGATCACCAGCGCCCTCTTCGCAGCGCGCAGGCTCGCGCCCGCTACAAGGATCCGCATCGGTTCCCTGTCCGTGGACCAGTTCGCCTCCGTGGTGGCCTGCTTCGCCGTTGCCTTCTTCTTCCTGTCCGTGGCAGGCGCTTACGTGCCCAGCCTGCTGGTGGGCCTGATCGGCTCCCTGGTCCTTTTCGCGGCAACGGTGCTGGGCCGCTTCCTGCCGTACCTCAAGGGTGACTTCCAGGGCCGCGCCGAAACGCCTGCCCACGTGGTGGCCCGTGAAGCAGCTGTCCCGGTCCAGAAGCCGCGTGCCCCCAAAGAACCCAAGCCGGAACCTGCGTCCAAGCCGGGCGCGGGGAAGCTGCTCAGTTCCGCCGGCGGCAAGCTCTTCGGCGGCGCGGGTGCCGGATCCTCGGCCGTCCCGCCGCGGTCAGACGACCATGCGCCCGCCACCAACCATGCGCCGGCCACCGCCGCCGTCCCGTCCGTTTCCGCACACCATTCCCCGGCCACCGCGGCCGTGCCCGCCACCGGTCCTGCACCCGCAGGGACCGCCGCGGCAGGCACTCCCGTGTCCACCGCTCCCGAAGTAGCCGACCACACTCCTGACATCGACGCTGGTCCGCCCACCCAGGCGGCCGACGTCGTGCGTCCCGCTGCGCCATCCGGCGAGGACACGCATTTCGGGAAGGTACCGGCCGGATCCGGTTCGTCCGTCACAAACGGTGCGCCTGGCGGACATCACGACGCCGCTGCGCAGCCGGTTGCCTCCGGTGCGGCTGCCTCCGCAGCCCGGAGGTCGTGGGAGCCGCCTGCAGCAACTGCGGTGCACCAGCAGATCCGCCCCGAGGAACCGATCGGGGCAACAGTTGACCCGTCGAGCCGGCACGACCAACTGGACGAGCAGCCCGTCCACGAGGCGTTCTGGTTCGCTGTTGCCCAGCACCGCACCGCCTACGATCCGCGCACGGGGGCGCCGGCCTTCATCATTGAACCGGGTGGCTGGGTCCTTGCCCTCGAAGACCGCGGCCATGAGTTCCTGGTCCAGCACACTGACGGGCGGCTGGGCGTCCTGCGGGACCTCAGCAACATCGAGCGCGGCTAGGTCCCGTGGCCGCGCCCCGTGCCGCAAAGGCCGGCGGAAAGACGGCCCCCGCCGGCCAAACCGCCGGGATGCCGGTGGTTTCCTCCGAGTCGATGCTCGCGCTGAAGCGGCGGGCACGGCGCATCAACAGGGCACTGGCTGAGAAGTACCCCTACGCGCACGCGGAGCTCGATTTCACCAACCCGTTTGAACTGCTGGTGGCCACCGTCCTTTCGGCCCAGACCACCGACGTCACGGTTAACCAAATCACGCCGCTGCTCTTCGCCCGCTACCCGGACGCGCGGGCCATGGCGGAGGCGGACCCGGCCACGCTCGAGGAAATCATCAAGCCAACCGGTTTCTTCCGGGCGAAGTCACGAAACCTCCTGGCGCTGGCCACCAGGCTGGTGGATGAGTACGACGGCGTTGTGCCCGGCCGGATCGAGGACCTGGTCACCCTGCCCGGCGTGGGCCGCAAGACCGCCAACGTGGTGCTCGGAAACGCCTTCGGCATCCCGGGCATCACGGTGGACACCCACTTCGGCCGGCTGGCCCGCAGGTTCGGCTGGACGCAGTCGGAGGATCCCGTGCAGATCGAGTCCGACGTGGCCGAGCTGTTCGAACCGAAGGATTGGACCATGCTCTCGCACCGGGTGGTGTTCCATGGCCGGCGGGTCTGCCATTCCCGGAAACCCGCCTGCGGGGCGTGCCCGGTAGCCAACTGGTGTCCCAGCTACGGCCTGGGTGAGACGGACCCGGCAAAAGCGGCCAAGCTCCTTAAATACGAACTGGCGCCGGGCAGCGAGGACCTGCTGGCAGAGCTGCTGGCCAACACGGAGCGGGCCGCGGAGATCAGGATGGCATCCCGGAAGAAGGCGCCGTGAGTGCCCGGGATGACCTGATCGGCTTGGTCCGCCGGTCCGAATCGGGAGTCGACGCCACACCGGATCCCCGTTGGGCGGCCCTTACCGTGGACGAGGAGCTGGCACGAAAAGCCGCCGTGCTGATGCTTTTCGGCGCGCTGGATGACGTCCCCGCCGCCTCGGGCAAGCCCCTTGCCCCCGCCGACCTCGACGTGCTGCTCCTTGAACGCGCCCACACGCTGGGCTCGCACCCGGGGCAGGTCGCTTTTCCGGGCGGCAGCATCGACGCCGGCGAGTCAGCAGTCGATGCCGCCCTCCGCGAAGCCGAGGAGGAAACCGGGCTCGACGCGGGCGGCGTCGAAGTCCTGGGCACGCTCCAGCAGCTCGGCCTGGCCCACAGCAACTTCCTGGTGACCCCGGTGCTGGGCTGGTGGCGCTCACCCTCGCCGGTCCGGGTGGTGGATTACGCCGAATCAGCCCAGGTCTTCCGGGTACCGGTGCGGGACCTGCTGGATCCCGACAACCGGGTGATGGCTACCGTGCACCGGGCAGGGCGCACGTTCGAAAGCCCCGGATTCACCGTGAACGGTGTCCTGGTGTGGGGTTTTACCGGAATTGTCCTGAGCGGACTTTTCGACCAGCTGGGCTGGTCCGTCCCGTGGGACCGCACCCGCCTTCACAGCCTGGGCGTCTAATTCCAAAAAGTATAGGGAAGCCACGCGCGCCTTTGAGCGCGGCTGCCCGGTCTTGGGGCGGGTCCCCGGCAAAAGCCGGGGAGCCCGGTGCGTGGTGCTTCAGGCCTGCTGCTGCCTCAGGTCCACCACGATGCCTGTCGCCGCGTTTTCCCGCATCGCCTTGATGCCTTCAAGCAGCGTGTTGAGCGACTTGAAGTTGGGCGAAACGGCAACGATGTTGCCTTCCGCATCTGTGAGCCGCAGCCGGTATGACTCGTCTCCTACGCGATGAATTTCGAATCTGCCCGCCATATGTCGGACCTCCCCTGGTATGCGTCGTTGCATCAGCCGTCCCGACCGGTCTGCCTCAGTCGCCGCTATGAACTGTAACGCCCGTCACGCTGCCCGTCGAGCTACTGCCGGGTAGGTTACATTCCCCGACTTGTGGGTACATGTGCCGTCACTTGGCGTGGTCATAGGAGTCCACCACGGCCATGCTGACGGGAAACTCCACCGGAATGGGGCCGAACAGCAGTTCCTTGGCCGCATTGGCAGCGTCCTCGATGGCCCTGGTGCAGGCAGCCACCCGGTCCGCCGGAGCATGGACCATTACTTCGTCATGGAGGAAGAAAACAAGTTCGGCACCCCCGGCACCATCCGCGCGCAAGCCGCGCAGCCGCCGTCGTAATTCCGCGAGCCAGCACGCTGCCCAGTCAGCGGCTGAGCCCTGGACCACGAAGTTCCGCGTGAAGCGGCCGCGGGACCTGGCAAGGGATTCAGCGCGGCGCTGCTCCTCGGCGCCAACAACGGCCCGGTGGATGTCATGGCCGACC
>NZ_JBNHFD010000097.1:0-13908 GCF_059089865.1 Arthrobacter sp. Y3221157 | reverse complement strand
CAGCACGCCTGGCACAGGCGGCGGCCCGGAACGGCGGACAGCCGCCGGCGGAAATGCTGCTGTCCGGTCCCTGGCTCGGGGTCCGCTGGTGGCGGGTGGCGGCAGGAATCTGCCTGGGACTCGCGATCGGCACCAAATGGTCCGGGCTGTTCTTCCTGGCCGGGTTTGGCCTCCTTACAGTTATCTGGGACCTCAGTGCCCGGCGCGTGGCAGGAATCCGCGGCTGGATCAGCGGCGGCGCCATCAAAGACGGCATCCCGGCGTTCCTCAGCACCGTTCCCGTGGCATGCCTGGCGTACGCGGCAACCTGGACAGGCTGGTTCCGCTCGGAGGACGCCTACTTTCGCCGCTGGGCGGAGGGCAACCCGTCCGCTGAATGGGGCTGGCTGCCGGATTCCATCAGGTCCCTCGCCCACTACCACCGTGAGGCCTACACGTTCCACCAGGGCCTCGGCTCCGACCACCCGTACGAGGCAACTGCCTGGAGCTGGCTGGTACTCGGCAGGCCGACGTCGTTCTTCTATGAATCCCCGGAGCAGGGCACCCCGGGATGTGCCGTGGCGAAATGCACCTCGGCCATCCTGTCCGTAGGCAACCCGCTCATCTGGTGGGGCGCCGTCATATCCCTCGTGGTCCTGCTGTTCTGGTGGGCGGGGCGGCGGGACTGGCGGGCCGGGGCGGTCCTCGCCGGCGTCGGCGCCGGGTACCTTCCGTGGTTTCTCTACCCGGAGCGGACCATGTTCTACTTCTACGCGGTCTCCTTCGAGCCGTTCCTGGTCCTGGCCCTCGTGTACTGCCTGGGACTGGTCCTGGGGCGGGCGGCGGACCCGCCATGGCGGCGCCGCGCGGGCCTCTACCTCGTGGCCCTGTTCGTGGCGTCGGCCGTCCTGCTCTCGTCCTTCTTCTATCCCGTCTGGGCAGCCGAGGTCATCCCCTACGACGCCTGGCGGGTACGGATGTGGATGCCGTCCTGGATCTAGGGCAGGATTGCAATCAGACCCGATCGAAGCCGCTGCCGCGGCCTGGCAGCGGAACGGAGACCTGCTGTGAGAGAAGCAAGCACGGAACTGCTGGTGGGGCTCGACGCCGGCAGCAACGTTACGGACCTGTTGCTGGAGCAGCACGCCGCCAACCCCGCACACGCCCTCTACCGGCGCAAGGGCCCCAACGGCTGGGTGGATGTTCCGGCGGCAAGGTTCCTGCAGGATGTCAGCGCACTGGCCAAAGGGCTGATTGCCGGCGGACTTGAGCCCGGCGACACCGTGGCCGTCATGTCCGCCACGTCCTACGAATGGACGCTGGTGGACTTCGCCATCTGGTTCGCGGGGGGCGTGACCGTCCCCATTTATGAAACGTCATCAGCCCGCCAGGTTGAGTGGATCATCCGGGATGCCGGCGTCCGGCGTGTTTTCGCCCAGGACCTGGCGGTGGCGGACCTGGTCACCGGCGTTGTTGCCGGCTCACCCCCGCTCCGGGACCGCCTGGTGAACGTGGTGCGGATGGACAACGACGGCCCGGCCCCGAACCTCGCCAGCCTCGCCGCTGCAGGGGCCGGGGTGAGTGACGCCGAGCTTGAGCGGCACCGCAGCCGCGCCGGCCTGGACGACGTCGCGTCCCTCGTCTACACGTCGGGTACCACGGGCAATCCCAAGGGCTGCGAGATCACCCATGGGAACTTCGCCCTGGTGGCCAAGAATATCGTCGCGTTCCTTCCGGAACTGCTGATCCAGGACCAGGCGCGCACGCTCATGTTCCTGCCGCTGGCCCATGTTCTGGCACGGGCCGTCCAGGTGGTGTGCCTGACCGCGGGCGCAACGCTGGGGCATACCCCGGGTCCCGCCCGGCTCCTGGAGGATCTGGGGACCTTCAAGCCCACGTTCCTGCTGGTGGTCCCGCGGATCTTTGAAAAGGTCCGGGCGACGGCGGCCCATAAGGCAGTGGTGGCGGGCAAGGGCAAGCTGTTCCAGGCCGCCTCGGCCGCTGCCATCGCCTACTCCCGGGAACTGGACCGGCAGAGCCGCGGCGAGGGTACCGGCCCCGGACTGGTGTCCAGGGTACGGCACGGAATGTTCGACCGGCTCCTGTATCCCCGGCTCCGGCAGGCCTTCGGCGGCCAGGTGGGATACACCGTGTCCGGGGCGAGCCCGCTGGCACATGAGGACGCGCACTTTTTCCGCGGCGCGGGCATCCCGGTGCTGGAGGGCTACGGCCTGACCGAGACCACCGCGCCGTGCACGGCCAACACCCCCTCCCGGACACGGGTGGGATCGGTGGGTATCCCCATTCCCGGCACCACTATCCGGGTGGCCGAAGACGGGGAGATCCTGGTCAAGGGAATCGGGGTTTTCAAGGGTTACCACGGGAACGAGGCCGCCAATGCTGAGGCCTTCGTGGACGGCTTCTTCCGCACCGGGGACCTTGGGGTGCTGGACGCCGACGGATTCCTCACGGTGACCGGGCGGAAAAAGGACCTGCTGGTCACAGCGGGCGGCAAGAATGTGGCCCCGGGGCCCCTGGAGGAAGTGATCCGGTCCCATCCACTGGTGGGCCATGCGGTGGTTGTCGGAGACGGCAAGCCTTTCATTTCGGCGCTGGTGACCCTGGACCCTGAAGGATTGGAGAACTGGCGCTCCGAACGGGGGCTTCCGCCCCTCGCGGTCCGGGACGCAACGTGCGATCCCGGCGTGCTGGAGGCAGTGCAGCATGCAGTGGATCAGGCCAACCAGCTGGTGTCCAAGGCCGAGTCCATCCGTTCCTTTTCGCTGCTGGACGCGGAGTTCACCGTTGAATCAGGCCATTTGACACCGTCACTGAAACTGAAGCGGTCCGCCGTCGTGCAGGACTTCCAGTCGGAAATCGACAGGCTCTACGCCTGATCGGCCGCCGCGTCCCTGGCTGGCAGGCCGCGGCGGCGGCGCGTCGGCCAGGTGAGGATAAGCGTCACCAGCGCCGTCAGCAGAACCAGCCCGGCGATGACGATGCCGGCGTCGATCCAGAACTGGCCGGGGAACAGCCGGATCAGGGTATCGTCCAGGCTGAAGGTCCAGGAGCCATCCGCAAAGAAGATCCGATGGAACTCGGTGAAGAACTGCTGCCAGCCCAGGAAGGCCAGGGTTCCGAGGCCCAGGATAAGGACCAGGGTAGCGATGGAACCCGCGAACAGGCCGCGGCGGACTCCCCCGGTGCTGCGCTTTCGGAGGTAGAGGACAGCGACCAGGCCAAGGACGAGCAGGAGAACCCCTGCGCCGAAAGTGGACAGGATGACCAGCTTGACGTCCGCCATGTGGCTGACTTCGCCATCCTTGAACAGCTTGTCCCCGTTGCGGTGCACCAAGTCGCCAAGATACCGGGGGCCCGACCAGTTGCTCAGGTAGTCGACGGCATAGGAGCCGTAGGTCATCCGGTCATCCGTGCTGAAGCCGTACCCGTCTCCGGGGAAACCCGGACGGTTGTACTCCACCCACAGGAACAGCGGGCTGGTCACCGCCCGGACGGCGAGGACCAGGAGCACCGCCGGGAAGATAATGGCCAGCAGGACCTGCATGACACGTGGTGCAACCGGTTTTGCATTGGCGGCACTCTCCCGCTCCGCGTTGCGCCGCTCCACCTCTTCCTGCGGCGGACGCACCTGCAGGGCCGAGGTTTCGAGGGTTTCCCGGAAGACGGGTGTGCTTTCACGGCCGGATGCGTCAGCGTCGTCGGAAAGTGCAGTCGCAGAAGGTGCACTCCCGTGGGAAGGAGCAGTCCCGTCGGAAGGCAGGGCTGCTGCCTCCGCCGCTTTTCGGCCGGCCCTGCTGTCCGGCTGGGAATTTCCGGCCTCCGGTCCGCCGGAATTCCCCGGCACAGCTGATGAGCCGGCAGCAGCGGACGCGCTCCCGGCGGTGCCGCTCTCGCCTGCGGACCGGGCGGTGTCGGTGACGGCCGGGGTGAGCCAGGAAAAGGCGGGTTCGTCGGAGTCGCCGGACGTATCCAGGAACGGTTCCGGCTGCGGCGCGGTGCTCTTGGCACGGGCCGGTGTTTCGTCTTTCACAGCAGCGTCACTTCCGTAGGGTTGACACGCTGCGCCAGGGTCTGCTGGCGCACGTTTTATCTGTTGACGAGCCTACAGTCCGGGGGTAACGCGGAGCGAGGAACCACCCCGGCCGGATTACAACGATTCAGGCAGCGATTTCCGTATACCCGGCATCTTCGCGGCGGAGGTCGCCACGTTCCCCGGCCAGGTAGGCGCGCCGCCCCCACACCAGGACGTACACCCAGTAGGCCGCCAGTACGCCGGCGCCGATGCCGATCTTGGCCCATACCGGGAGCGGGCTGGGCGTGACATACGCTTCCACGAGGCCGGACGCAAAGAGCACCAGGACCAGGCCCAGCGCCACCGTGATCAGCGACCTGCCTTCCTCGGCCACCGCCCGTCCCCTGGTCCGCGGACCAGGCGAGACCATGGCCCAGAAGATCCGCAGGCCGGCAGCGCAGGCAATGAAGACGGCGGTGAGTTCCATCAGGCCGTGCGGCAGGATGTAGCTGAAGAAGACGTCAGACTTGCCGGCCGCGGCGAAGACTCCTGCCGCGACCCCCACGCCCTGCGCGTTGCTGAACAGGATCATGGGTACCCATATGCCCGTGATGCCCAGCGCCACCGCCTGGGCGCTGATCCAGGCGTTGTTTGTCCACACCGCGCCGGCGAAGGAAGCTGCCGGGTTCTCGGAGTAGTAGTCGATGAAGTCCTCCTCCACGTACTGCCTGGCGGCGGCCTCTGAAGCCACCGCCCGCAGGGCTTCGGGGGACGTTCCAATCCACAGCGCGAAGGCGGCACCAATGGCAACGAACGCCAGCCCGCAGGCAAGGGTGAGCCAGGTGAGCCGGTAAAAGGCGGCCGGGAGCGCCACCACGAAGAACCGTGCCAGGTCGGCCATCGGATTGGACCGCGCGCCGGTGAACCTGGTCCTGGCCAACGCAAGCGTGGCAGAAAGCGAGGCGGACAGGCCGCTCTCAGGGGCAACCGAACGGATCAGGGACAGGTGCGAGGACGCGGACTGGTAGAGGGCAAGCAGCTCGTCGGCTTCGCGTCCGCTGAGCCTGCCCTTGGCGGCGAGTTCGTTCAGCCGTGCCCACTTGTCCGCATTCACCGCGGAGAAGGCGTCCATATCCACGGGACCAGCCTAACGGCACGGCACTAGACTTTGACCGTCCGCACCATCAGCCGCGAGGGGGTACCTGCTGTGGGTTCGATCGTCACCGGCGAGGCAGTTGTCCTGGAACTGCGCCCCGCCTCGTTTGCGGCGCGTGCGCTTGGGCTGGTCCTCGACGTCCTCTTCCACGCCGTGCTGCTGGTGGTGATCCTGATTGGCCTGGCTGCGGCCGGCGAAGACCTCGATGAGGCAGCCATGCGTGCGCTGGTCCTGTCCAGCGTTGTCTTCTGCCTGGTAGTCCTCCCGGTAGCGGTGGAAACCCTGAGCCGGGGCCTGTCGCTGGGCAAGCTGGCAGCAGGGTTGCGGGTGGTCCGGGACGATGGCGGTGCCATCCGTTTCCGGCATGCCCTGATCCGGGGACTCACCGGGTTCCTGGAAATCTACCTGACCCTGGGTGGACTCGCGCTGGCGGTGGCTCTCTTCAACGACAAATCGCGCCGGCTCGGTGACTTGCTGGCAGGAACCTATGCCATCCGCAGCCGGGTGCCGGTGGAAGAAGCAGTTCCCGTCTTCGTCCCCCCGCGGCTGCACGCGTGGGCAGCCCACGCGGACATTGGAAGAATCCCGGACGCAACCGCCCGCCGGGCCTCCCAGTTCATCCGCCAGGCACAGCGGATGGCACCGCTGTCACGGGCCGGAATGGCGGCAGCAATTGCCACGGAGCTCGCTGCCCATGTGGCCCCTCCCCCGCCTGCGGGGACCAGCGCGGACGATTTCCTTGCTGCCGTCGTTGCCGAACGCCGTACCCGGGAACTCGCCCGGTTGACGCGGCAGCGGACGCGCAACACGGAAGTGGGCGAGCGGCTGCAGCGGCTGCCGTTCAGCGGCTGAGGTCAGTTGTCGTACTCGTTCCAGGGGATGTTCCAGTCCCCAAAGCCGTCGTCGTGCGCCGCGTAGTCGCCCTCGGTGTTCACGATATGCACCACGTCCCCGGTGCCCATGTTGTCAAAGACCCAGGCGGCGCCGTCGGGAGCAAACCCGATGCAGCCGTGTGAAACGTTCGCGTTGCCGATGAAGGGGTAGGCCGACTCGAGGGCCTGGTGGATGTACGCGCCGCTGAGCGTGAGGCGGATGGTGTACTCCACATCCACGTCCCCGTAGTAGGCAGGATCGTCCGGTTTCAAGCCGATGCTTGAGGCGCGGAAATGGTCGTAGCGCTTCTTCTCCATCAGCACCCCGTAGCCCCGTGCCGACGGGAAGCGCTTGTCACCCATGCTCACCGGCAGCGTCTTAACCGGCTGGTCGTTGATGCTGAGGGTGAAGGTGTGGGCTGCGGCGTCCGCGACGGCCACCTTCTTGTCGCCGATGGCGATGTTTACCTTCTTGTTGAAGTTCGCGATCTGCCCATTGCCAAGGTCCACACCGAACAGCTGCATGTCCATCGAGATCGTGGAGTTGGCAACCCAGAACCCCTCCGCACGGTACCGGACCATCTTGTCGCTGTGCCAGTGGAAAGCACCCACCTGGCCGGCGCTGCTGGTGATCCTGATGGCCTTTTCCACGGCGTCACGGTTGAGGACGGGTTCGCTGAAAATGATCTGCAGCGGCTGCCCCACGCCCACCTTCATGCCGTCCAGCGGATAAATGGCGGCGTCGGCCTCATGTGAACTGGACACGGTGCTGAAGGACTGCGTGGTGCTTGTTTCCCGTCCGGCGCCATCCTTCACGACGTACGTGTAGCTGTAGTCGGTGTTGAACTTAAGCGGGCCGGAAGCCGTCCAGCCGGTGCCGGCGGCGTCGATGCTTCCTTCCACCGTTTCACCTGAGGTACTGGTGAGCGTCACACGCTCGATGGTGCCGTTGCTGACCTTGAGCGACACCGGGGCCGCGGGGTTGACCTGCTTGGCACCGTTGGCGGGTGCTGCCTCCGACTTCACCGGGGCGATGACGGGCGCTGCCAGGCCCGGGGAGGTCCGGACGGCGGAGCCGGCTTCGGATTCCAGCGCGGCGCCGGCGAGTCCGGGCGCGACGGCAGCGAAAACACCGCCGGCAGCTGCCAGGAGGCAGACGACGGCGACGATGAGAATCTTTTTTGCTGTCCGCGGGCGGCGCGGCTGGGCTTCGGGCTCCATGTTCCGATCCTAGGGCTTGGAAGTAACAACCCGGGTGCTCGGGGCACCCGGGTGCTTTACTTCTTAGTAACGATAGTGCTCGGGCTTGTACGGACCGGCGACGTCGATGTCCAGGTATTCGGCCTGGTCCTTGGTCAGTTCGGTCAGCTCCACGCCGAGGGCATCGAGGTGCAGGCGGGCCACCTTCTCGTCCAGGACCTTGGGCAGGACATACACCTGGTTCTCATACTCCCGCTGGCCGGCGTCCTGGTCCTTCTTGGTCCACAGTTCAACCTGGGCGATGACCTGGTTGGCGAAGGAGTTGCTCATCACGAAGGACGGGTGCCCCGTGGCGTTGCCCAGGTTAAGCAGGCGGCCTTCGGACAGCACGATGATGGAACGCTCCGCGTCGGTTCCGGATTCGAACACCCATTCGTGGACCTGGGGCTTGATCTCCACCTTCTTGATGCCGGGGATCCTTGCGAGCCCGGCCATGTCGATCTCATTGTCGAAGTGCCCGATGTTGCCGACGATAGCCTTGTTCTTCATCCCGGCCATGTGCTCGGCCATGATGACATCCTTGTTGCCCGTGGTGGTGACGAAGATGTCGCCCTGGGCGAGAACGGATTCCAGCCTGGCCACCTGGTAGCCGTCCATCGCCGCCTGCAGGGCGCAGATGGGATCGATTTCGGTGACGATCACGCGAGAGCCCTGGCCGCGCAGCGCCTCAGCGGCGCCCTTTCCGACGTCGCCGTAGCCGCAGACGACGGCGACCTTGCCGCCCATGAGCACATCCGTCGCCCGGTTGATGCCGTCGGGCAGGGAGTGCCGGATTCCGTACTTGTTGTCGAACTTGCTCTTGGTGACGGAGTCATTGACGTTGATGGCGGGGAACAGCAACTTGCCCTGCTCAGCGAGCTGGTACAGGCGGTGGACACCGGTGGTGGTTTCCTCGCTGACGCCCTTGATGGTGGAGGCGGTGCGGGTCCACTTCTGTGGGTCTGCTGCGATGGAACGGCGGATGACCTCAAGGAAGATGCCGTATTCCTCCGAGTCCGTGGGATCCGCGGACGGGACGTTGCCCGCCGCTTCGAATTCCACACCCTTGTGCACCAGCATGGTGGCGTCGCCGCCGTCGTCAAGGATCATGTTGGGTCCCAGTTCGGGGTTGGTTTCCGCGCCCGGCCAGGTGAGGATCTGTTCGGCGGTCCACCAGTATTCCTCGAGCGTTTCGCCCTTCCAGGCGAAGACCGGCACGCCCTGGGGGTTCTCCAGAGTGCCGTTACCCACGACGACGGCCGCCGCGGCTTCATCCTGGGTGGAGAAGATGTTGCATGAGGCCCAGCGGACCTCTGCACCCAGCGCGGTCAGTGTTTCGATCAGGACGGCGGTCTGCACCGTCATATGCAGCGAGCCGGCGATCCGGGCACCCTTCAGCGGCTGGCTGGCGCCGAATTCCTCGCGCAAGGACATGAGGCCGGGCATTTCGTGCTCGGCCAGGCGGATCTGGTGGCGCCCTGCTTCAGCCAGGGAGATGTCGGCAACTTTGTAGTCGAAGGTCATGGGTGGTCCTTTGCTATATCCGGTGCTGCTGTGTCCGTGCTGGACGGCGCTGTGTGCTGGCGCTTGCGGCGCCGGTTAGGGAGAGTGGAGGAAGGCCGGGTTGGCGCTAGGCGGGGGAACCGGTTCCCTGCCCAGGCTGGTGCCGGGCGGAATCGTGCTGATCTGAGCCGGCCGATGTTGCCGCGGCCAGCAACTCCGGTGGCAGGAGGAGGGGGATGCCGTCCTCGATGGCGTAGCGGGGCTTTGCGCCACTTCCCGCGGCGGCGGTGGCCACCAGTTCGTCGCCGTCCTGGACCAGGGGTGAACCCGTCACGGGGCAACGCAGGACGGACAGCAGCTCAGGACTGATCTTTGGCATTGGGTTCATGCTCCCTGGCGGGCGCGGTGGCGCCGGTAGCGGACTTGTGTGCAGGTTCCAGCGTACCGCCAGACGGGGTTCAGGAAGGCTCGCGCAGGACCCGCAGGTGGCCCCGGCGGGTCCCTTCGGTACCCGCCGGGGCTTCCAGTGCTGCGTGGGGGCCCCGCTGCGCAGGCTGCTGCTGTGCCTGGACGGGCAGTGCCCCCGCGTCCCTGACCGCGTTCGCCAGGGCGAGCAAGTCATCAGGGCCGGGCTGCTGGGGCGTGGACGGCATGGCCAGCCTCAGCACCTCCCAGCCCCGGGGCACGGTGAGGGAATCGGCGTGCTGCTCGCAGAGATCGTAGCAATGCGGTTCAGCGTAGGTGGCCAAGGGGCCGAGGACAGCGGTGGAGTCTGCATACACGTACGTCAGGGTGGCCACCGCAGACTGGCGGCAGGCAGATCTTGAACACTGACGGATAGCTCCCACGACATCCCAGACTACTCGCTGCCGCCGCCAAAACGCCGCATTGTCGCCCGGTACGGGACGCGTCTTCGCCTCAAGGGGAATCTATCGCGTTAATCATTTCCCGGGTTTACAGTCGATGTATGCAGTCATCGAACCAGAAATCAGGCTTTACGGTCCGGTTGGCTGACCCGGACGCCCGCACGGACCAGGGCGGAGAGTCCACTAGCAGGAGCTTCATGCAGCGCCGGCGGAACCGCCACGGGCGCGGGCTTCGCGGTGAAGTGATGCTGCCCACGCATCCCGGGTACCGGACCCGCTCGGACCGTTTTGATGACATGGTCCTGGATTCCGCCCAGCGGCTGCACGATATTTGGGGAAAGACCCTGGACGGTGTCAGGTTTGGCGTCGACGAGATTCCCCCGGACCTGGAACTCCTGGCCGCCAGTTCAGCGCCGGTCCCCATGGGGTCCTACTCGCCCGCCACGGATGAGGATGGACCGATGATCACGGTGTATCGCCGGGTGGTGGAGCAGGCGTGTCCTGGAGTTGAGGAACTGCAGGACCTGGTCCATGACGTGGTGGTGGAGCACACCGCCGAAATGCTGGGCGTCGCCCCCGAGACCCTGGATCCGGTGTACCGGCGCCGCTACTGACGCCCCTCCCCCCTTTGGGTGGTCCGCCGCCGTCGCACCGCCGCACATTGGCCTGCGGGCAGGCTTCTAATAACTGATGGTCACCGGGACGGTTTCCTGCCCGGCGGCTGCCGGCTGGAAAGCGAGGGTGGAGACGTCGTTCCGGCCGTCCTGCTGGACCAGCACTGCGCCGTAGGCGGCGTCACCCGACGCCGACACAACATAGCCCACAACGTCGGCGTCGTCTGCCTTGTCCGGTATGGCGATGGACGCGGTGGTTCCGCCTGCGATATCGGCCGTGGCCGGTGCGCGGACCTTCCCGTCCGCCGTGATGGCCGAGTAGCTGATGGTGGCCCGGGTGCCAAGGACGCCAAAAACCAACTGGCGGCTCCCGCCCCGCGGGACCGGCACCACGTGCTGGCTGCCAAGCCGCACTCCGGAGGCGGCCCAGGCGACGTCGGCCGGCTGGTCCTCCTGGAGGCCACGGCTGATGCGCGTGGAGGCGACGAAGGAGACGTCCGATCCCGCCGACACGGTGTAGTGGCCGGCCGGTATGCCCGCCAGGGAAACTTCGGTGACGGATCCGGCTTTGGCTGTGATCACCCCGCCGGAGGGGAGTGCCTTTTGGCCGTCGCGGCCGTACAGTTTGACTTCCACTACCGCATCAGAGGCACCGGGAACAGTGACGTGCAGGGCGGGCCCGGCGTCCTCGTAGCCCGATTTTCCTGTCAGGGCGGAAATTCCCGCCGGGTCCTGGATATCCACGCCGGTCATGACCTGACGCACGGCCGGAGCGGCACCGGGCGCAATGAAATCCACGCCTCCGGGTGTCAGGCCGCGCAGGACGCTTTGCTGGATGGCAGCCGCCACGGGACCCCCGGCGCTCCGCACCCGGACGCTCAGCTGTTCCTCTCCCGGGGCCAGGCCGGCCAGCACCACGGACCGTGTGGTGCCGGGAGCCACCAGTAGCCCGCGGCTGCCGGGCGCCTGGATCTGTCCGCCGCCGCCGAAGAGTTCCAGGCTGACGGTGGCCGGTGTGGTGGAGGCGTTGGTGAGGAGCAACACCGAGGCGCGCCCCACAGTGGTGCTGGCTCCGGCCAGCCACTGGTCGTTGGAGGGCTGCTGGCAGTTGGCCGCAGCGGTTCCCTGCAGGTCGCCGTCGGTGGCAGTGAACTTCATGGCACCAGCGGCGGAAGCCTGCTGGTTGGCCAGGGCATCGGCGCTAAGAACTGTCACCTGGTCTACCGGCCGGTTGGCCACGGTCCCTGCCAGCAACTCCTGGCGGGCGCCTTCGGCCGGTGGCTGTCCGTTGTCTTTGGCGATGTCGACGGCGGTTGTCCCGTCCAGCTGCGACAACCGGCTGGCCGGCAGCACACCGGAGGCTCCAAGGACGGCAGCGGTCACACTGGTTGCGGCCGTGGCCGATACCGGGCTGAATTGCGGATCGGTTCCTGCCTCCGTGCCTTCCAGCAGCCGGGCCGGCCCCGGGCATACCCCAACGCTTTCACCTGCGGGAACGGCTGCCACGGCAGCAGGCACGCTCCGTGCGGATTGGGGAGCGGGGAGCAGTGATCCGGCTGCCACCACTGCGCCGGTACCGGCCAGGACGAGTGCTGCCGTGGCGGCGCCGGCGACGGCACCAGGACGGCGTTTTCCAGCGGGACGTCCTGCGTCCGGCCGGCCGGGGATCTGTTCAGTCCCGGTGGTGTCGGCTGACATGGTGTGCTCACGCATTCTGCTGTTCCTTACGCAGGGAGCCCTCGTCACGGGAAAGGCCGGTTCTCGGCCTCCGGGCGGGCATGGGTATGGCCAGCATGATGGTCAGCCCGAACACGATGCCCTGCGTAATTCCTGCCCAGGGGGCCCAGGGGTTTTCATATCGGACTGTCAGCTGGCCGCCGGAAGCGGGCAGCGTGAAGGCCTGGGACCAATCCGACGTGGTGGAGGTCAGCTTCCGGCCGTCGAGCCAGGCGCTCCAGCCGGGATCGGCCCGTTCCGCGAGGACCACCAGGCGGCCCTCGGGTCCTGCGGGGACCGGGGCGTCGACGCCGTCGAACGCGGACGGGACCAGCGACACCGTGGAGCCCCGGGCGTCCACGATCCGGACCCGGTGGGCAATGTCCGCGGGCTGCAGCACCGGCTGGTTGAGGGGGGCGACCCGCCAAAGCCATCCGACGTCGGTCTGCCCCACAGCCACCAGGCCCGGCACGGCGTCCATCCTGCTTGCGGTCAACTGGGCTGCCGTGTCAGCGGAGCGGAGTACCACAAAGCCCACGCCGAGCTGTTCGAGGTCGCTGCGGGGGTCCACTCCCTGCCCGGCCACCAGCGTTGCGACCGCCCGGCGGACTGCTGTGGTGACGTCGTCATCATTGCGGACTGTTTCGGCCCCGGGGGCACCCAGGATGTTGCGCGCAGCTGCCACGGCCGAAAGGCTGTCCAGCGTGGTACCGGCGCCACGCATCAGGGCGGCGTCAAACGTGCCGTTTTCACCCGTTTCGATAAGGAGCGTGCGCGTTTGCTCCGGCCCCGTTCCACGGTCAATGGCTGTGGCCGGAAGGGTGCGTGGGCTGGCAGCCTCGACAAGCCGGTGGCTACCCCATCCGGAACCTCCGGTTTCGGAGGCGTCCGCCACCGTGGCCGGTTCGGCCGGGGAACCGGCGGCCGAAACAGCTGCCGGACGAAGCAGGTTCCGGGCGGACCAGGCGGCCATCCCGGCCAACGGGCCAACAAGGAGCAGCACCATGCCGAAAGCCACAGCCGAGCGTACGGCCGACTTCTGCCTGGCCGGACCGGCAACCACTTTGTCCGCCACGCTGAGGAGTTGTTCGGCGCCGAGGAGTCCGGCGCCCAGGAGGGCGAACGATGCGGCGGAGACCACGGGACCGGCAAAAGGCACCACCAGGGTGTCAGCGTCCATGGCGACGGCGACGTGTGAACCGAGCCAGCCACCTGCCAAGGCAACCAGGGCAACAGCCCACAGCAACTTCGCCTTCGCGGCGCGGTGGCCGCTGAACAGCCCCGCCACGGCAAGGGCCAGGACCGGGACGGCCAGGAGGAGGGCCATCAGCAGGGCCCATGGCAGGGTCCCGTCCTGGAAGTAGGGCAGTCCATCCAGGCCCTTGTCCGGCACAAACTCCAGCGGCTGGCCCAGGAACTGCTGCCAAAGCGGTGCAGCATCAAAGCCGAGCGGCAGGCCGGGGTCGGCCAGGAGCGCCCGCGGCTTGTCCAGCACGGACAGACCGAACGGGATGAAAAGCGCGGCACTTGGCAGCAGTGCCCACCAGACGGTGCGGCCGCGGCGGCCCAGCACGAGCCCGCAGAACACAATCACTGCCGTGGCGGGGACCAGGAGTGAGGGGGCAGCGGCGGTAACGACGGCCATGGCCAGGCCGGCTGCCGCGGCAGCCGTCCATGATGGCATGCCGTTGATTCCAGGCCGGACCGGGGGTTTCTCGCCACGCCGTTCGGCCGGGGCAGGAAGCGAAAAGCGCCCATGGCCCACCGCCGACCCGGTGGCACGCAACAGCGCGAGGACAAAAAGCGGGATCATCACATGGGCCACCAGGGCGCCAACCCGCCCCTGGTTCAGGGCTACCTGCAGGGCAGGCGCGGCCGCCCAGAACAGGGCTGCCGCGAGGCGGAGCCGGCGCCGGACCGTCAGTCCTCC
>NZ_JBNHFD010000096.1:0-14506 GCF_059089865.1 Arthrobacter sp. Y3221157 | reverse complement strand
GGCCTTGGTGCGGGCATAGTCGCCGTGCGCGTGCTGCGGGTCAGCCGGCTCCGCACCAAGCCCGGCAATGGCGGCGCCCGAGTAGGCCACGGACGGCGAGGACACAAACACCACATCCCGCACCCCGGCCCCGCGGGCGCATTCAAGCAGGCGCCGCGTCCCGTGGACGTTCACCTCGTCAAACTCTGCCGCACGGCCCGTGAAGGAGACCTTGGCGGCCAGGTGGATGATTCCTTCGGCGCCTTCTACTGCCCGCCGGAGCGCTTCAGCATCCGTGACGGACCCGCAGAAGTCGGTGGCGCCGTCGACCCCTGACGGACGGCGCTGGAAGGTGGCCACGTCATGGCCCTGGCGCACCAGCAGCCGGGCCACTTCTCCCCCGAGCAGCCCGCTGGCCCCGGTGACCAGGACCCTCACGGCTTTCGCGGCCGGCCGCCGGCCAGCACCCGCGAAGCCCAGCGGGACAGGCGGGTCCTGTCGATCTTGGCGTTGTGCCGGATGTCGGTGGGCTGCGCGGGGACCTCGAGCACGGCGGAGACCTGGACACCGGCTGCAAGCGCGGCCCTGCGGACATTCCCGGCAAGCTGCGGCGCCGCAGGGCCTGCTTTCCGCGCTGGCGGGATGGTCTCGACGACGGCGACCACGGCCTGGGTGCCCGCCGGTCCGACGCCGGTAATCGCCGCAAGCCGGACGCCGTCGTGGCGTTCGATGGCTTGTTCGGCACCCACGGGCGTCACTACTGTGCCGGGGGCAGTGACGACGTGGGCCAGGCGGCCCTCCACCCAGAGCCGGCCCGCGGCGTCGAAATGCCCCACGTCGCCTGTACGGTGCCATCCGGGCAGGCTGGAACTCTCCTGCTCGGTCTGCCAGAGCCTGTCGTACGCTTGCTTGACGTGCGCGGCACTGACCAGGATCTCACCCGTCACACCAGGTTCCGTCACGGCATTGGACCCCGGCGCCGTCCCATCCACCGCCAGCGGGACAACGGCCAGCCGGGCGCCATGCACCGGCCACCCTACACATACGCCGTTGCCTGCCCCCGCCATGCTTCCGGCGGCAGCGTCGGCGTCGGCGGCGTGAATCTGTTCGAGGCTGATGTCCGTAACGGGCAGCGCCTCGGTCATCCCGTACGGGGTACGCAGCGAGGCCCGGGGCAGCAGCCGCTGAACTTCGGCCAGGAGGGGTTCCGGGACGGGCGCGCCCGCAGACAGCAGCAACTCAACACCTTCCAGCGCTTTGTGGCCTGCGGCGCTCACGCCGTCCCGGGTGGCCAGGACATTGCGCAACGCGGCCGGCGAGGCGAAGACCACCGTGGCGTCAATCGCCGCGGCGGCGTCGGCCAGCGCGGCCGCCGTCAGGGTACGGGGCGCCGTGACGTCCATGGCCGGCGTCACCGACACCGCTCCGAGCGCCGGTCCCAGCAGGGCGAAGGGTGCGAAGCCGGCCACCAGCCGGGAGCCGGAACGGATCCCGAAGGTTGCGGCGACGGTGTCCCGCATCGCCGCCAGCTGCCGGTGCGTATAGAGCACACCTTTGGCTGGGCCGGTAGAGCCAGACGTGAAGAGTACGGCGGCCGGGGCGTCCGGATCCACGCTGGCCGCCAGCTCCAGACCGCGGCCGGCACCGGACCGGGCAAGGGCCTCGAGGGAAGCCTTCACTCCCAATACACGACGGCGGGCGGGCGGGAGGTCCCTCACGCTGATCCGCCGGCCGGGCCAGCCGAGCACCGAGGCTGCGGCGAGCGCTTTGTCGATTCCTATCAGGAAGTCCGGGGTGGCGCCTTTCACCGCGCGGCTCAGGCCCTTGGTTCCCAGCCCGGCGTCGGCCACCACCACCACGGCACCCAGCCGGAGGCAGGCGTACAGGGCGACGGTCAGGTCCACCCCGGGGGGAACCATCAGGCTCACCCGGCTGCCGCTGTCCACTCCGGCTTCCCGGAGCCCGGCGGCGAGGTCCAGGATGTTCCGGTCCAGCTGCCGCCAGCTAAGCGAGCGGGCCACCGTACCGCCCGGTGCCATTTCCACGACGGCGGTACCGTCTCCCGCAGGCCCTGCCGCCTGCTCGCCGAGCAGGTCCCACAGGGGTCGGAATTCCGACGGCGACGGCTGGACGGCGTCCGGCCCCTCACTCCCGGCGGATGTGGCCTCGGCTTCAGGGGAGGCCCTTTTGCCGGCACCAACGTTGCCGGCAAGCCACTGGAAAACCGGGGCAGCAATGTTCCGGTCCTCCGCCACAAGATGGCCGGCGCCTTCGAAGCGGTGCACCTTTGCGTGCGGAAGCCGGCCGATGAGGTCCTTGAGGTACCGGTCCGAAAAGATGGGATCCCGCGGGCCCCAGAGCATCAGCGCCGGGACGTTCAACCCGCGTAAACCTTCCGCCACGCGGTCCAGCGCGGCGAAGCTCGGGTGCGAGGCGTTCACGGGGATGTCCGCCACGAAGTTCCCCACCCCGGCCCGGCGCCGGGCTCCACGGTAGGGGGCCATGTACGCCTCGCGGACGCCGGCGGGGAGCGCAGGGTGGGCCAGCGAGTGCGTCACGCGCAGGAACGCGTCCGACGTCGTCGTTCCCCACTTATGTACGGCGGGGTGCAGGGCAAGGCGCAGCGCCGGCGGGATCGCCGCACCGGCCGGCTGGTGGACAGCGGTGTTGGTCAGCACCACCCCGGCCAGCTGCTCGTGGTGCGCCAGGGCCCAGCCCAGGCTGATCGCGCCGCCCCAGTCGTGGCCCACGGTCACAACGGGCCCCTCCAGGCCGAGGGCGTCCGTCAGGTCGCCCAGGTCATTGATGCGGTCCGCCAGCCGCCGGAAGGTGCCGGTGCGCTCCGAGTAGCCCATGTCCAGCTGGTCCACGGCCACAACCCGCCACGGGTGGTCCGGATGCGCCCCAGCTGCCAGCAGTGTTCGCCACAGATACGACCACGTGGGGTTGCCGTGCACGCACAGCAATGTACCGGCGGGGACCAGTCCGAGGCGGGAGAGCTGGGCGCCGTTGTCCAGCAGTTGCCAGCGGCGCACCGTGCCCGGCGCGTCGGCGCCGGAGGTGGAGGCGACCCCGATCTCGCGCGGCCATTCGGGATCGACGCCGGGCCAGGTGGCGGTCACCAAACGATTTCCATCATGGCCGTGTTGAGCCCGGATCCGACGCCCATGCAGAGGACGCGGTCCCCCGCTTCAAGGGACTGCGCTTCGGCTGCGAGGGTCATGGGGAGGGAAGCGGGGCCCACGTTGCCCCAGTGCGGGAACGTGAGGGGGACCTTGGCAGGATCCAGGTTGATGGCCTCGATAATCGCCTGGGTGTACGCATTGCTCACCTGGTGCGTGACGTACCTGTCCATGGCGGCCCAGTCCCACTCAGGCCGCGCCTCGTGCCAGGCGTCGACGACGAGCCGCAGGCCGCCGTCGAGCAGGCCTTTCGTGTCCGTGGCCATGCCGTCGACGCCGCCCACGCACAGCTCATGGTGTTCCGTACCCGCGCGCATGACGCCGCCGACGATCCGGTGCCCGCCATGGTGCCGGTCCGCGGGGCCCAGGACGGCGGCGGCAGCTCCGGAGCCAAGGGTGAGGGTGGCGAACTCGCGGCTGAAGTCCTCGCGCGTGGTCTCCGGCCGCTCGAGGCGGGCCAGCGTGGCTTCCTGGGTTGCCTGGGCATCCTCGGCGTTGACGATCATTGCGTACTTGATCTGGCCGGAATCGATCATGCTGGCCGCCAACGTCAGCCCGTTCACGAACCCGAGGCAGGCGTTGGCCAGGTCGAAGTTCATGGCCGACGACGGCAGGCCGAGCCGGTGATGGATCTTCACGGCGACGGACGGCTCCAGGTTGCGCCGCGTCACCGAGGTGTTGATGAGCAAGCCGACCTGGGAAGGTTCGACGCCGGCCTCGGCCAGGGCCTTGGCGCCCGCTTCGGCGGCAGCATCATCGAACGATGTCCCTGCCGCCCACCAGCGGCGGTGCGTGACGCCGGCAACCCGCTCAAGCAGACGGGGCGGGAACTTCAACCGTTGCAGGGTGGGCGCCAACCGGCGGTCGAAATCCGTGGAGCTCACGATCCTCGGAGCCTCGACACTGCACACCGAAAGCAGTGCGGTGTTGCTGTGCCGGAAGGTTGCATTCCCTGCCAAATCAAGCCCCTGTTCGTTCTGATCCTGCATGCATGGGGTGTCCGTACCCCTTACCCGCAAGTTCAAAGCCTAACTTTTGTGGCGCCTGCCTTACCGAATCGGCGCACCGCGCGCATCTTTGGCACTACGCGCATGTGCTAGCCATTCTTCAGCAACCTCCGCACCTCCTTGAGCAGGGCCTCCTGAGCCTGGCCGTGAACAATCTGCTCCCTGATCGCAGCCGCCGCGTTCTGCCGGAGGCGTTCGATGGCTGGGCCTCCCTCGTACGCCCGCCGCAAACAGTACCCGATGCTCGCTACGGACGGTTCAGCCCACACCTGGCCGCGGAAGAACGGCCACTCCAGCGCTGCCGACTCCGGGACGGGCACAAGCTCGCAGTCGATGAGGAGGGCGTTGTTGGCGTTCATGAAATCAAGATGGCCGCCCCAAGCTGTACCGATGGTGATCAGGCCCGAGGCCATAGCTTCCATGAACGGCCGCCCCCAGGACTCCCCCCGGGTGGGCAACACGAAGGCGTGCACCGAGGCGTACAGCTTCTGCATCCCTGTCTGCGAGAGCGGAAACGGCAGCAGCCGCACCGTCGGGGTGCGGTGCGGCCTGACTTTCCGGATCACTTCGGCTATGGCTGCAGGAACGTCGGCGGTACCGGGGCCAAAGGGGTCCACCCGCAACAGGAGTTCAACATCATCGGCGGCGCTGAACTCTTCCAGGTACGCCTGCAGAAGGACATCCCATCCCTTGCGTTGTTGCCACCGGAAGACGGAAAGGAATTTGAATTTACCCTGGCCGTCATAAGCGCGGACCGCCGGCTGCAACCAATTCTTATCCACGAATTCGGGGACGACTTTGAGCTTGTCCGGATCCACACCGGCGTCAGCGAAAGTCCCGGCATTGAAGCGGGACGGGACCCATACTTCGTCCACTTCTGCCAGGCGCGGAAGCCATTCAGCGGGCACCGAAGCGGTTTCGAACATCGCCCGCCACACCACTTGCCCGGTCAGGTTCTCCCACCCGTAGTCATGCCAGGGCAGGTGCACGATGGTCAGCCCGGGCCCTGACCGGTGAAGCGGCTCAGTGCCTTGTCCTGCACCCATGTCCGGGCGGGAGGAAACCGAAGTTTCTTGAACGTGGTAACCGGCCTGCCGGAGAGCATTGACGAAGCTTCTGCCTTCAACCGCAAACCCGCTGCATCCTTCAAGTCGTCCAAGCCAGTGAATAGTCTCCTTCTCCATTCCCTGGGCCTCCTCCCTGAGCGAGCGGGCCGTCCCTGCGACGGCCGCGGACCAGTATCCGTCGACGGATACTGAACAAGTGCCTACTGCTTTTCCTGATGCTAAGCGCTTTTGGCTGGTATTCACCCTGAATGGATGGGGTTTCGCTGTCCGTGAGGCGGCCCCCTGCATCAACCCCCTCCTGGGGCTCAACAAGGTCCCGGCAGCGGTGACGGGGTAAGCGAAAGGCCGGCGCCGCCGTCGTACTGTTGTCACCTGTCCGTCTTGACCACCGTGAACAGCACCGCCGAATCCTCCTCGGCCTCCAGGCTGTGCAGGCCGTCCGGGACGATCAGCAGGTCCCCGGCCTTGCCCTGCCAGGCCTCGCCGCCCGACTTGAGCCACACGGATCCCTTGATTACGTAGACCGTGGCCTCGCCGGGGTTCTGGTGTTCGCTCAGCTGGGTGCCGGCGCGGAAGGCCATGACGGTCTGCCGCAGCCTCTTTTCGTGGCCGCCGAACACTGTGTCCGATGCCCGCCCGCTGGAGACCGCCACGGCTGCCTCGAGCTGCTGGCGGGCCAGAGCCTCAATCGATATCTTCTGCATGCGGCCACCGTACCCATGCGGCGGGGCCGGGGCCAGACCGCCAGTGCTCCTGCCTCCGCGGTCTGCAGTAAAAGTCGCCCCTCCCCGTTGACATCATCCGGGCCCCGGACGTGCAATTAATGTGGCTCCGGCACCAGCAGAAGCCAATCCATCGAAGCGGCCTCCGCTTCCGTGAGGCCGCCCAAAAATTGGAGGTCCACAAATGGGACAGGCACGCGAAGTCATGGATCGTCTAACCAGGGCGATGGACGAAAAGGATAGAGAAACGCTGGCCAGGTGCTACGCCGCCAACGCGGTGGCCTACACCCCTGACCAAGGGGAACTGCACGGTCGTGACGCCATCACCGGTTACCTCTTCGAGTTTTGGGCAGCGATACCCGACGTCCACTACGAACATGGTGACAGTCACGAGGCCGGGGACGTGGCCATCGACGAGGGCTTCGTGGTCGGGACAAACACCGGCCCGCTGAACCTGCCCTCCGGCGAAACCCTCCCGGCCACCGGCAAGCAGATCAGGATACGCAGCTGCGACATCGCCAAGGTGGAAGCGGGCGAGATCATCTCCCACCACTTCTACTTCGACCAAATGGAGTTCCTGGGACAACTCGGGCTGCTGCGCGAGCTGACGTCGCACTAAAGGGGCACGCCCCGCGGTCGAACGTCATCAAGCCGTGGATACCTCCCCCAGGAAGGTACCCACGGCTTCCGTATTACCACCACGACCCTGACTCCGAACTGCACCCCGCCCGGGTGCGCCGCAATCCGCTACCGGACTGCCGGGATCAGCACCGGGGTGTTCTTCTTGTACGCCTCGTAGTCGGGCTGGCCACCCCACTTCTTGTCTGCCTTCTTCTCCAGCGGCGGGATGCCGCTGCCCTTGATGAGCAGAAACGCGACGAACACCGGGGACAGCAGGGCCACCCACTGCCAGCCCTGCAGCACGGGAACAGCGATGATCAGCACGCCGGTCCAGAGCACGATTTCGCCGAAGTAGTTGGGATGGCGGGACCTGGACCACAGGCCGGTGGAGATGAACTTCCCCTCGTTGGCCGGGTCCGCCTTGAACCGGCGCTTCTGGCTGTCCGCCACAATCTCAATGCCGAAGCCGGCGGCCCAGACCACAAAGCCGGCGAGCGCCCACCCGTCCAGGGCCACGCGGGTGGCGGACGTGATGGCGATCCAGGCTGCCGCGGCGGTCAGGACCACCCAGAGCCCCTGCAGGATCCACGTGTTCAGGAAGCGGAAGAAGGAGGGCTTGAGCTCGTCGAACCGGTCGTCCTTGCCGTGCCTGCGGACGCGGCGGAACAAGAAGCTTCCCAGCCGCGCCGCCCATACCACCACCAGGGCCGCGAGCAGCAGCGCCCGCGCATCCACGCCGGGGCTTAGCAGGACCAGCAGGACGGTGATGGAAATGTAGGTCAGGGCGCCGGTGAGGTCGTAGAACGTCTCGGTCTGCGCCTTGAAGGCCGGGATGAACGCCAGCCACTGGATCAGGAACGCAGCCGCCACACCCAGGGCGAACAAGGGGAAACCGCCCACCGTGGCGCCGCCCCGGCTTCCCGCGACGGCGACGAGAACCCCCACCACCACTGCAACCAGCAGGATAATGAGCGCGTTACGGTCCGCATCCTTCATACAACCGCCCTCTCTCCTGAAACTGCGCGGCACACTGCCCACCAGGTCTTCGGAGCGGGAACCATTTTGTATTGCCCAGCATCGGAACGCTCCTGCCACCGCGCCGCCGCTCTGATCAAGGGTCCTGCTGGAACGGTACCCTGATCCGCATGAGAAACCGAGACACGCCCGTCCAAATCGCGGACCTGCCGACTATCGGCCGACCGGCCAACAGCGCCCTGCTCCTGGCGGGTTTCGCGCCGGAACCCTCCTGACCGTGACGGGCAACGCCATCAGCTCCCTGGCCCGCCGGGTCAAGGCGACCTACGACAACCTGCCACTACCGTTCCCCGTCGTAGCCGCGATGGCCGCGGACCTGCTCCTTGCCCGGCTCCGCCCCATGCCGCTGCCCGGACCGCGGGCCCTGCACCGGGCAGCAGGGACCTCACTGGTGATAGCCGGCGTCGGACTTAACGCCTGGGCGCTGGCTGAACGTCGGCGCCGCTCGCCGGGCCCCTTCGCGCTCGAACGGCCGGAGGAACTGGTCACCACCGGCCCGTACGCGTTCACCCGCCACCCCATGTACGTGGGCTGGTGGCTCATCGAACTGGGCGCAGGAACGCTGGCCGGCTCAGCCTGGGTCCTGGTGACCATGCCGGCCGAACTGCTGGTGGAACACCCCGTTGTCGTGGACGAAGAGGCCACGCTGGCCGGGCTCTTCGGAGCCTCCTACCGCGTCTACGCGGAAAAGGTGCCGCGCTACCTCGGGCTGCCGCGGGCGTAGGACGACGGGCAGGATCATCTGTACACCCCTCCAGGAAGCGCAGCACAACCTAGTGTCCCGCTGCCTTTGCGGGAGGGTCTAAGCAGGGGCGCTGACGCCATGGTCAACTTCCGGCCGGATCCGGAGGACGCCAACCCCTACCTAACACCTCCCCTTTCCGCTCCCCTATTTGGCTCGACAGTGGGTTCAGGGTGCGGCCTGCAGACGTAGAGTGTTCCCGCCGGGAGGTGATGAAGCGGCCCCCGTACCATCCGTCCAAACTCCGAGGGCACAACTATGCGTCTGCTACGCCTTTTCATCGCTCTGTTGCTCGCCGCGGCCGTTATTGGCGCGATCCCCCTCCCCGCCCAGGCAGCCGACGTCGGACAGCCTGGGCCGTCATACGCAGGCGACGGCGTTAGAACACCGACTGCGGACAAGGCACAGAGCAAGCTCTGGTTCCAGGACGGGAGCTGGTGGGGGCTGTTATGGAGCGCGTCCGCACGTGCGACGAAGATCCACCGTCTCGACGCCGCAACGCAGGCCTGGCAGGAGACGGAAACAGTTGTTGACGCACGGCCGAGTGCCCGTGCTGATGCACTCTGGGACGCAACGGCCGGCAAGCTGTACGTCGTGTCCGGCACCACTGTGCTCTCGGAGTGGAGTTCGCCACCATCCGAGGAGGAGGTGGCCTCCGGGTCCGCAGTGCTTCACCGCTTCAGCTACGACGCATTGACGAAGACCTATTCGCAGGACGCCGGATTCCCCGTCACCCTTCACAGTGGGAGCACGGAATCGATCACGGTGGCCAAAGACTCCGTCGGCAAGCTGTGGATCACCTACACCCTCGTCTCGGCCGACAACAGCAACCGTGTCTACGTCAACCACTCGACCACGAGCGACCTGGAGTGGGGCACTCCGTTCGTCCTGCCGACAACCAACGCCCAGGTGCACCATGATGACATCTCCGCCGTCACGTCGTTCCAGGGCGACAAGATCGGCATCATGTGGAGCAACCAGCGGACCGGGCACAAGAAGTTCTACCTTGCCGTGCACCAGGACGGCCAGCCGGAGAAATCCTGGCAGACAGAGGTCGCCTACGGCGGGGGAAACAACTGCACCGGCGGATGCGCGAACGACCATCTGAACCTTCGGCAACTCACCAGCGACGGCAGCGGCCGCCTCTACGCGGCGATCAAGACAGCGCATCAGAACGCCGGCCGAACGTTTGTGGCGCTCCTGGTCCGCGACGGCAAGGGCGAATGGACCAGCGCGGAGTTCGGCGCGGTGGAGGACGCCCACACCCGGCCCATGGTCATGATCGACGAGGAGCACCGCCAGGTCTGGATGTTCGCGGTCGCGCCCGAGGCGGGCGGCACCATCTATTACAAGACGGCGCCGATCGACAACGTTTCCTTCCCGCCCGGCGCCGGTACGCCCATCATCAGCAGCAGCACCGACAAGGACATCAACGACCCCACCTCAACGAAGCAAAACGTCAACAGCCAGACCGGCCTGGTGGTGCTGGCGGCATCAAGGACCAACGCCCGGTACTGGCACGCCTACATAGCTCTCGGGTGACAGTCACCACCACCGGGTGGCCGGAGGCCTCAGCCACCGCACCTGATCAAGCCGGAGCCGACAGGCCCTCCCCCGCTCATAAGATGAGGCATGGATTTCGAGGACATGCTCTGGACGCTTCTGGGCCTCGCGCTGATTCTGCTGATGCTCGCCGATGTCTTCCGCACACTGCTGTACCCGCACGGGTCGGGTCCGGTGGGCCGTGCCATCATGCGCGGTTTCTGGCTGATATCCAGGAAACTCCGGGGCGGGGCGTCCTCCATCGCGGCACCGCTGGCCATGGCGGCCGTTATTGCCGCCTGGGCCAGTCTGGCAGCCATCGGCTGGGCCCTGCTGTACCTGCCGCATCTGCCGGACGGCTTCGTCTACGGCGACGGCGTGCCCCGGGGTGGCGACTTCGCCGAGGCTCTGTACGTCTCGATCGTCGCCCTCTCCACCGTGGGTTTCGGCGAGATCGTTGCGGCGCACCCGCTGCTGCGGCTGGTCGTTGCCTTCCAGGCCGTGGCCGGATTCGGGCTGCTGACCGCCACAGTGTCCTGGATCCTCCAGATGTACCCGGCGCTGAGCCGACGGCGCGCGTTGGCGCACCAGCTGAACCTGTTCCGGGAGGCCGCCGGCCCCGCAGGGATCAGCGCGCTGGACCCCCGACACGCGGCGAACCGGCTGGAATCCATGGCGGAAAATGTGGCATCGGTCAGCATCGATTTGGTCTCGTTCCACGAAACCTACTATTTCCACGAGGTTGAGCAGCGCGGTTCCCTTCCCGCCACCATCGCCTACGCCCACCAGTTGGCGTCCGACGCCCAAGGCAGCGGCAACGCAGAACTCCAGTTCGCGGGCCGCATGCTGCAGGCCGCCCTGGATGATCTGGCCGAAGTCCTCCGCGGCAAGTTCGGCCATCTGGGAACAACGTCATCGGACGTGTTCGACAGCTACGCGCTGCACCACAAGCACCGACGCTCACCGGAAACCGGTCGCACCTGAAGTCTCCAGGCAACCATCCTGCGTTAACCTCCTCTCCAACTCCGGGGACCAAGCGCGCAACCTGCCCTCCCTAGCGTGGACGGGTCAACGGCCCTTCAGGCCGCCCCGTTTCTTGCTGGAGGAAACCACCCATGCGTACAGTCCTGACCGCAGCGGCAGCCGCCGCGCTGATCGCCGCCATGGCGGGCCCCGCCGTCGCCGCCCCCGACGCTGAAGCCGGCACGCCGTCGTCGAATGCTGCCGGCGCCGCCACCTCCGCACTGAAGGTGAACGAACGCAACGGCTCGTTTGACCTGCAGAGCCACCGCGGCGGCCGCGGCGAATGGACCGAGGAATCCCTGGCCGCGTTTGCCAACTCGCTGGCGCTCGGCGTGACCACCCTTGAGCTGGACACGCACCTCACCGAGGACGGCAAGGTCATCGTCTGGCACGACGACACCATCCAGGCCCCCAAGTGCATGGACACTGCGCCCGCCACCGCCGCCGACCCCGAGTTCCCGTATGTCGGCGACCGGGTGGCCGAGCTGTCCCTGGCACAGGTCCAGACCCTGAACTGCGGCTACGTGCAGCTGGCCGGCTACCCGGAGCAGGAGGTCATCGAGGGCAACCGGATCGCCGAGCTCAAGGATGTCTACCGGCTGGTCCGCGACGCCGGCGCCGCGAAGGTCCGCTTCAACGTGGAAACCAAGGTGGAGAGCAGCCAGGTGGGCGGCGCCGGCATGGAGTCCCTCACCCGCGCCGTGGTAGCCGAGATCCAGGCCTCCGGCATGGCCGACCGCACCACCCTGCAGTCCTTCGACTGGTCCTCGCTGAACCTCACCAAGGAACTCGCGCCCGGGCTGCCGCTGGTGGCACTCTCCAGCGGCGACGCCTGGATGGGTGTGGGCCAGCCCGGCGCCAGCCGCAACCTGGGCGGCATCGACATCGACGACTACAACGGCTCGCTTCCCAAGGCGGCAGCCGCGCAGGGGTACGACGTCGTCTCCCCCACGTTCCGTTCGGTCACCCCCGAGATGATCGCCGAGGCGCACCAGCTGGGCCTGCCCGTCATCCCGTGGACCGTGAATACCACCGCTGACATGGAGCGCCTGATGGACCTGGGCGTGGACGGCATCATCACCGACTACCCCACCCGGCTGCACACCCTCATGGCGGAACGCGGGCTGAAGCTGCCGAAGGCGTACGCGGTCCAGGGGTAGTTCTTCACCCGATCCGTTCGGCGAGGGAGACGATCAGGCCCTCCGGGCCACGCACATAGGCCATGAGCCACATGTTCTGGTACTCACCGATGCCGCCCACCAGCCCGTAGCCTTCCGCGGCCAGCCGCTCCACGGTCCCCCTGAGGTCCTCCACCTCGAAGGAGACATTGCGCAGGCCCAGCTCGTTGGCCATCGCGTTGGACGAGCCGGGCTGGTGGTCGGGCCGGATGAACCTCCCGAGCTCCAGCCCGGTCCCGCCGCCGGGCGGCCGCAGCATGACGATTTCGGTGCGGGAGTTGGGGATGCCGCACACGGTGTCCAGGAACTCGCCTTCCAATTCCATCGGCCCTCCCTCCACCTCGAGGCCCAGCCCCACGAAGAAGTCCGTCACTTCTTGCAGGTCGGCGACGGTGATGCCGATATGGTCAAAACGCCGTACCACTGCCATCCGGGCCTCCTGGTTTGGTTGCTGTTCGTAAGTGCCGCCGGCCTACCGGGGCTGGTGGAGCCCCTTGGCATAGGCCGCCTGGCCCACGTGCTGCAGGCAGTCGGCCAGTATGCTGACCAGCCGGACGCCGAGCGTGACGGGCGGATCCCAGCGCCTATCCACGATCCGGTCCAGGTCCTCGTCGCGGAGTCCTTCGAGAAAGCCCTTGGTCTGCCGGTGCACGGCGTCGTAGTACTCGAGCAGCAGATCCGGTTCCGCCTGCACCGCGTCCACCTGCTCGCTCGAGTGGCCGTAGCCGGTGTCCCGCTCCGGCAGCCTCAGGCCAAACCGCTTCACGAACCCCTGCCCCGTCCAGACCTGCTCCAGGCCGGCCGCCTCTGCGACCTGCGCGTCCTCCACCCGGCCAAGGTGCCAGATGAGCCAGGCGATGGAGTTCCCGGTGCCGGACGGGCGCTCGGTGAGGGAACCGCCGTCGAGCCCTTCCAGCGTGGCTTCCACGGTCTCCCGGATCCTGCCGAACGCATCCAGCAGCAGCTCATTGGTTTGCATGGGCCCCCTCTTTCTTCTGGCTGTTCCCGGCCCGCGGTGGCAGGGAGCCGCCGCCTTCCAGGAGCCAGGGAGCGTCGATGTCCACCCGGTCCACGTCCGCGCCGCGTATCACCGCGCCGGACAGGCTGGACCGGACAAAGCGGGCCCCGCGCAGATCCACGTCCAGGAACTCCGCACCTTGAAGGTCATCGGATCCGGTGAAAGTCGCCATGACGGTATCCTTCACGTTGGATCCCCTCGCTTCAAGCACCATTCAGCCCGCGGACACGGTCCCCGCAGCGCCTTCCGGTGTCTACTTCTGTTCCGGAATCCAGAAAGGTGCCTCCACACCGGCCCCCGTCAGATTGTCGCAGCGCACAAGCTGGGTGCCGATGCGTTCTAGCGGGCAGTCGGGGTAGGTGGTGGGGACGGCTGCCCCCTCGAGTGCCGGGATGGTGGCCTGTCCGCCAGCCCCTGCGAAGAGGAAGGCTGCGGTGAAAAGGGCGGCGAGGATCGTCAAAATGCGCCTGAACATTTTGTCTCCTGGATGGGACACAGGGATGACTGGACCGCCCGTAGCGTGGGGCGGAAGGAACTGGATTCCCAGCAAATCCCTGCAGTATGGGCGAAGCGGCTCTCATCCGGGGCGCCCGTCACGGAAAAGCTATCAACCGGCATCATGACGAACAAGGGACAAAGACCCCCTTTTCCCCTGCCCTGTCCCCTCTTTTCGAGGGGGTTCGAGAGTGCTCCCTCCCTTACGCTTTGGCCGCGCGGATTGCCCTCCGGATTGCGCCGCCCACCGCGGCGATGACCGGCACCAGGCAGACCATGGCCACCACGGTGTTCGGCCGGAACACCACTTGCCCGCCGACATTCCGGTAGACGCCGAGCGGCAGCACCATTCCGCCGCCCCCGCCGCCGGACGAACCTTCTTGCCCGGTTTCGTCGCCGCCGCCGAAGCCGAAGGACACCAGGGCCACCGGAATGACCTCTTCCCCTCCGAGCTGGACCGAGGCACCGTAGGCACGGGCGACGCCCATGTTTTTGAACGATTCGATCAGGGACGCAAAAGTATCAGCCATGGCTCCCACCCTAGGAGTCCAGCCGGGCAGGCGGTAGCCCCGATCATTGCCGTCAGCGGGACCCCTCTGGAATCAACTTGTGTGTGGTATCCCGGACCTCGGCCGCTTACCGGGGAGTAGGCCTTCAGCCGCCCTCCCCCAGCCAGTAGCATCGTCCGGAGCCGCCTTCCCCGTGGCAAACGAAAGGAGACAATGATGTGCCTTCATGACCACAGTTCCGCGCCCACGCCGTCGTCAGAACTTCCCCGCCGTGGCATCCTTGCCGGCGCCGCCGCCCTCGCCGGCATTTCCGTCGCCAGCGTCGCTGCCCAGCTCGGCGGTGCTTCCGCCGCCCGCGCGACCGGCCAGCCGGCCGGCCCCAACTA
>NZ_JBNHFD010000095.1:0-14738 GCF_059089865.1 Arthrobacter sp. Y3221157 | reverse complement strand
GTGCCGGCCGCGACCTTGCCGACGCCGGCGAGGACGAGGATGCCCGCGCCGGTCTCGGGAAGGCCGGGCAGACGGACGATCTGGTCTGCAGCGCCGGTCACGCCGAGTGACTTGAGGGAATCGGTGAGGGCCTCGGCGGACTTCGCCGTCAGCGGGTTGTCAAGGAGGACCGGTCCGTCCGCAGCCTGCCCCACGCCGATGACCACTGCGTCGCTGGGGCTCTTTTTCAGGTCCCGGGAGAGGGTACTAAGGTTGATTTCCGTATTCTTGACCACAGGGATGAGTCCTCAATTCTCGAAGATCGGTACGGGCAGGGGTGCATGTTCGGCGTTCTGCCATGGAAGACCGGATGACGGCCCTTCCGGATGCCCTCCGGGGAGGTGCAGGACCGCCTGGCAGGCCAGTTCCGATCGTAGCCCTTGGACGCGCCGGCGGAAGAATCTTCTGAGACGTGCGCCACAGGGCCGTCCGGAATGCCCGGCCGCCCGCCCGCGTTGTAATTGATGTCCACCCGTATCCATGAAAGGAACATGCCGTGCTTGAACGGATCTCCGGCTCGCTGCTGGACCCTGACGCGCTCTATGCGAGCAACATCGAGCTGTTCCACAGCCCGGAGCTCCGCGGGCTGAATCTGGTGATGGGCTTTACCGGATTCGCCGACGCCGGTCACGTGGTGAAGCAGATCAACGCCGAACTCCTCGACTCCCTCGATGCCCAGCCCGTTGCTGTTTTCGACGCCGACCAGCTGATCGACTACCGGTCCCGCAGGCCTCACCTGACTTTTGTGGAGGACCACCTCCAGGACTACCAGGAACCGCGGCTGGCGCTTTACCGGCTGGTTGACGGCCTGGGCAAACCCTTCCTGCTCCTGGCCGGTTTCGAGCCGGACCTCCAGTGGGAGCGTTTTGCCCGTGCCGTCGTCAGGATCGTGGAGAAGCTGGATGTCAACCTGGTGGCCTGGATCCACTCCATTCCCATGCCGGTCCCGCACACACGGCCTATTGGCGTCACCGTGCACGGCAACAGGCCCGAGCTGATCGAGGGAATCTCCGTCTGGAAGCCCACCGTGGAAGTTCCGGCCGCGGTCGGGCACATCCTGGAGCTCCGGCTCGTCGAAGCCGGGCGGAACGTCGCCGGCTACGTCATCCACGTCCCGCACTACCTCGCTGAAGCGGAGTACCCCGCTGCGGCGGTGGCCGGCCTTGAGTACCTCGGCGCGGCAACATCCCTCATGCTGCCCACGGACCGGCTGCGCGAGGCGGGCCGGGAAGTCACCCGCCAGATTGCCGAGCAGATCGACGCGTCGGACGAGGTCCAGCAGGTGGTGTCCCGGCTGGAGACCCGCTACGACGAAAAGGCTGACGGCATCGTGCGCCGCTCGCTGCTCGCCGACGAAAACGACGAGCTGCCCGACGCCGATGTGCTGGGCGCCGCCGTCGAGGCCTACCTTGCCCGGGAGAACCCGGCGCAGTAGGTTTCGGGGCGGCAACCGGCACGTAGCGGCGGGGGTGCGGCCGGGCATGCGGGCATAATGAAGGCGTGACTGCACCCCGAGCATGGCTGATCTGGACCGTTGGAATCTTCGGGTACCTGGTGGCCGTGTCACAGCGCACGTCCTTCGGCGTGGTGGGACTTGAGGCCACGGAGCGGTTCAATGCCACGGCGTCCGCCATCTCCTTCTTTACCGTCCTGCAGCTCCTGGTCTACGCCGCGCTGCAGATTCCCGTGGGACTCCTGGTGGACAGGTTCGGCTCGCGGGCAATGATCGCCGGCGGCGCCGTCCTCATGGGGCTGGGCCAGCTGCAGCTTGCCTTCGCCGACAGCATCCCGGGCGGGATCCTGGGCAGGGTCCTGGTGGGTGCCGGCGACGCCATGACATTCATCTCGGTGATCCGCCTGATCCCGCTGTGGTTTGCCCCGGCGCGGGTTCCTTTGGTCACCCAGCTGACGGGCATGACCGGCCAGCTGGGCCAGCTGGTGAGCGTCATCCCGTTCGCTTTCATCCTGCATGCGGCCGGCTGGACCCCGGCCTTCCTGATGCTGGCGGGGCTGTCCGCCCTGGCAGTGGTCCTGGTGGTGGTGCTCCTGAAGGACGTCCCGCCGGGGACGGAGCGGCCGCAGGCGCAGCAGGGGCTCAAGGCCACCGGTATTTCCCTGGCCCGCGCATGGCGCCAGCCCGGAACAAGGCTGGGGATGTGGAGCCACTTCACCATCCAATTCAGCGGCACGGTGTTCGCCATGACCTGGGGCTACCCGTTCCTCATCTCCGGCCAGGGCCTGGAAGCCGGCACGGTGGCGGGGCTGATGGGTCTTTACGTTGCCGCCGGGATGGCCGTGGGCCCGTTCATCGGCCGCTTCGTGTCGCGGCATCCCCTCCGCCGCTCCACGATGGTCCTGCTGATCGCAGCCACCACCGCCGCCGCCTGGGCTGCGGTCCTGCTGACGCCCGGGCGTGCCCCGCTATGGTTGCTCGCCGCCCTGGTGGTCGCGCTGGCCGTTGGCGGCCCGGGCTCCATGATCGGCTTCGACTTCGCCCGCACCTTCAACCCGGCCCATCGGATCGGAACCGCCACCGGCATCGTGAACGTGGGCGGATTCATCGCTGCGCTGGTTGCCATCTACCTGATCGGGCTTGTCCTGGACGTCCTGTACGCCAGCGGCTTCTCCAACGGCGTCCTGTACGGGCTGGACCCGTTCCGCATCGCCCTGAGCGTCCAGTTCCTGTTGCTGGGATTCGGGGCCACAGCCACGCTGGTGTGGCGGCGCAAGGTCCGCCGGCAGATGGCAGCCCAGGGCGTGGTGGTTCCACCGCTGCGCACGGCCCTGGCCCGGCAGCGGCGCGAGAACCTCGCCCGGCGCCGGCAGACGTCGCCCCCAGGCAACGGCGACTAGTCCTCCACCGGCGGGACTACCCACATAGGGAAAATTCCTGCTGAAGCACGTGCACTCCCGGGCGAATGCTGGAGCCATGACAGCTCCTGAACAACTCAGAATCACCGGACCCCAGGATGTCCTCGGGTTCATACCCCATTCCCTGGGCTACTGGCCCAAAGCCAGCCTCGTGGTCATCACCATGCATGGCAAGAGTCTGGGGGCCACGCTCCGGCTGGACCTGCCGGCAGGTCCGGTCCTGGCTGCTCCCGGCACATACCTCCTCATGGTCCGCGGTTACCTGGAGGCTGACACGGAGGCCGACGGCGCGCTGGTGGCCGTCTTTACCGGCGGCGCCGCAGCCTCGGCGGCGGCCACCTACGGCCACTTTCTTGCGGAACTGGACTCCATGCTCCAGGCCACGATGCCCGTGCGGGAGGCCTGGTATGTCGGCACCGATTACTGGCGGGAGGCGTACTGCGCCGATGCCACGTGCTGCCCCGTGCCCGGCAGGCCCCTCCAGGAGATCCTGGACAGCCCGCTGAACGCGGAAATGGTGTACCGCGGCAGCAGCGTGGGGCCCGCCCCCGGGCCGCAATCCGCCCCGGCACAATCTGCCACTGCCCGGACCGTTCCAAGCCTGCACCGGGAGGCTGTCCTTGAAGCCGAGGCAGGGTGGGCTGAAGAACTCGACCTCCGCCGGGGGAGCAGGGCGCAGCTTCTGGCGGTCCTGGACCTGTGGGAGGCCGTGCTCGCCAGGCCGAAGGGGGAACCGTGGCTTCCGGAGGTGGAACGCGACGCGTTCCTGCGGGCATCCTTGCTGACCCCGGGCTGGCGGGACGCGGTCCTGGTGATGGCAGCTGCAGGGAAGGATGCAGCCGAAACGGGTGCCGCCCTTTTCGGCATCGTCGGGGACGGCCCCGGTTCCCACCCGGTGTCTCCGGCAATCCCGTGTCCCGCTGCGAAGCCCCAGCCACTTCAGGCGAAGGGCCCGAATCCGGGCTACGCCGACGTACTGATGGGTATCCGGCCTGATGTGCCGGACTGGGCCGGGCTCAACGCGCTGGACGTGGTCCTCGAACACCTCGCGGCGGTGGGCGGGCCTGCCGCCGCCGCGTCGCTGACGCTTCGCGGGTGGATCTCCTGGTGCCGCGGCCGGGGGTCTTACGCCGCCGCGCATTTTGAGTCCGCCCTGGAGATCCAGCCGGGGTACCGCCTGGCCGAGCTCCTTCTTGAACTGGTGGGCCGGGGAGCAATTTGCGGCTGGGCCGGACGGAAAGAAGCGGCCTGGCAAAAATTCTGAACGGGCATTGCAGCCTGGAAGCGGGCAGCAAGCAGCGGCTGTGTACGCGGACGGACGGCATCTGGCGGTGCATGGGCAGCGGAGTGGGAACGCGCGGCGTTGATTAGGTCATTGGAGAGGCCCGATCCGGGGAAAACATGAGACAATGGATGCCGAGACCCGGTTGGGTCCGTGTATCGAGTGCCTGTGGATGTGCCCTCCGGGGAACATTGCAGCGGCTTCGGCAGTTGTCTTAAGTGACTCTGCCGGCCGTGGTGGCGCTTGGTTTTCACCACGGACTTGACAGGGTCATAGTGGTGTTGCCCGTATGGCGATTCCACAGACCACCGCTAGAAAGGTTTTCTGTGACCCCGTCTTCCACGAAGAAGGACCCCGCCGCCCAGGACGATTTGTCCGCCGAGGACAAGCAGGTTGCGACCGGCGCCAAGCGGGCAGCCACCAAGGCATCTGCCGGCGCGGACGGCAAGCGCGAGCCGAAGAAGCGCGGGCCCAAGCCCGGCGCCAAGGCGGCGGCCGAGGCCGCAAACAAAGCTTCCGCCGGTGACGTTGATCCCGACGAGGCAGAGGACGTCGAGGACCTCGACGACATCATCCTCGAGGGACCGGAAGCGGTCGAGGAGGCCGACGCCGATGTTGAGGCCGATCCTGCCAAGGCCGTTGCCGGCAGCGGCAAGGGCTTCGTCTACTCTGATGCTGATGACGACGACGCCCCGGTTCAGCAAGTCATGTCCGCGGGTGCCACCGCGGACCCCGTCAAGGACTACCTCAAGCAGATCGGAAAGGTCGCCCTGCTCAACGCCGAGCAGGAAGTGGACCTTGCGCTCCGCATCGAGGCCGGACTGTTCGCCGAGGAGAAGATTGCCGCCGACGACGGCTCCATGGACCCGAAGTACAAGCGGGAACTGGAATTCATCATCCACGACGGCAAGCGCGCCAAGAACCACTTGCTGGAGGCCAACCTCCGCCTCGTGGTGTCGCTCGCCAAGCGCTACACCGGCCGCGGCATGCTCTTCCTGGACCTCATCCAGGAAGGCAACCTGGGCCTGATCCGTGCAGTCGAGAAGTTCGACTACACCAAGGGCTTCAAATTTTCCACCTACGCCACCTGGTGGATCCGGCAGGCCATCACCCGCGCCATGGCGGACCAGGCCCGCACCATCCGCATACCGGTCCACATGGTGGAAGTCATCAATAAGCTGGCCCGCGTCCAGCGCCAGATGCTCCAGGACCTGGGCCGCGAACCCACGCCCGAAGAGCTGGCACTCGAATTGGACATGACCCCTGAAAAGGTCGTGGAGGTCCAGAAGTACGGCCGCGAGCCCATTTCCCTCCACACCCCGCTGGGCGAGGACGGCGACTCCGAGTTCGGCGACCTGATCGAGGACTCGGAAGCCGTGGTTCCGGCCGACGCCGTGAGCTTCACGCTCCTGCAGGAGCAGCTGCACTCCGTACTGGACACCCTGTCCGAGCGCGAAGCCGGCGTCGTGGCGATGCGGTTCGGCCTCACCGACGGGCAGCCGAAGACTTTAGACGAAATCGGCAAGGTCTACGGCGTCACGCGTGAGCGCATCCGCCAGATCGAATCGAAGACCATGTCCAAGCTCCGCCACCCCTCCCGGTCGCAGGTGCTCCGGGACTACCTGGACTAGGTCACAGCAGGGCAGGCAGAGCGGGCCATTCCCGCCCGGGAACGGCAATTTCCCAGGCGCGGAATGGCCCGCTTTGCTGCTTAAAGACCTGCCAGTGCTGCGCCGGGACGCGCGCAGAGGATGCTGGTGACAGAGGACGCGGGTCTAAAAGCGGGTTAAAAGAGGAATGGGACCCCTCCGGCCGGAGGAATCCCATTCCCTTGATAAGTCTCGGTGCAACTAGTCGACTTCTACGGCAGCCTTCTCATGAAGCTTGGCCGTCTCATCGTGCCAGTCGGAGCTCAACGGCTTCAGGGTTGCCTCGACCGCACGGGCGTGGTGGGCGCAGAACAGCAGCTCACCGCCGGAGGACTCGAGTACAACCCGGACATATGCCTGGGCTCCGCAACGATCGCACCGGTCGAGGGCGTTGAGCGTGCGGTCCGCCACTGCTGTTGTCATATCGGCCTCCTTAGTAGATCAGTACGTCTATATAACCAGTATTCGTAACAAAACCATCGCAAGGATGGGGCAAGTTCGCTGTGCGCGTATCCGCAAGGTTCAGTCAAGATTCACCACGGAAGGCCGAGCGGCAGGCCAGTGGTGCGCTGCACGGGCCCCTCCGCAGTGTGGCAGCCAGCCGTCCGGGCCGGGGCCGACTACCCTAGAGGGAGCGCTTTCAGCGCCCGCTTTACCTGAAGGAGTTCAACACCAGTGGCACCAAGTTCTGACTACACCGCCCGGCACCTGTCTGTGCTGGAGGGCCTGGAAGCCGTCCGCAAGCGCCCCGGCATGTACATCGGTTCCACCGACTCCCGCGGCCTCATGCACTGCCTCTGGGAGATCATCGACAACTCCGTGGATGAAGCGCTGGCAGGTTTCGGCCATGACATCAGGATCATCCTGCACGCGGACAACTCGGTGGAAATCCATGACGACGGCCGCGGCATTCCCATCGACAAGGAACCGAAGACCGGACTCACCGGCGTCGAGGTTGTGTTCACCAAGCTGCACGCTGGCGGCAAGTTCGGCGGCGGCTCCTACACGGCCTCGGGCGGCCTGCACGGTGTGGGCGCATCGGTGGTCAACGCTCTCTCCTCACGGCTGGACGTAGAGGTGGACCGCGGGGGCAAGACCTACAAGATGTCCTTCCGCCGCGGCGAGCCTGGCCGGTTCCAGGACACGGGGTCCCGGGTTGACCCGGCCGCGCCCTTCACTCCGTTCGTGGAAGACTCTGTCCTTGACGTTGTGGGGAAAGCCAAGCGCGGCGTCACCGGCACCAGGATCCGGTACTGGGCGGACCGGCAGATCTTCACCCCGGACGCAAAGTTTTCGTATGACGAGCTGGTGGCCCGCGCCCGGCAAACGTCCTTCCTGGTTCCCGGGCTCAAGCTCACGGTCCGTGATGAGCGCAGGATCGCCGGAACCCCGGGGGAGGCCGGACCGCACGAGGAAGTGTTCCACCACGACGGCGGCATCTCCGAGTTCGTCGACTTCCTGGCGGCCGACCCCGCCGTCACCGACGTGTGGCGGCTCCACGGTGCGGGCAAGTTCAAGGAAACCGTCCCGGTCCTGGACGAGCGCGGGCACAGCCAGCTGGCCGAGGTGGAGCGGGACTGTGAAGTGGACGTTGCCCTGCGCTGGGGCATCGGCTACGACAGCACCGTCCGCAGCTTCGTGAACATCATCTCCACGCCCAAAGGCGGCACGCACCAGTCCGGCTTCGAGCAGGCCCTGGTGAAGACCTTCCGGAAGGCAGTGGAAAGCAACGCCCGCAAGCTCAAGGCCGGCAACGACAAGATCGAGAAGGACGATATCTTCGCCGGCCTCACAGCCGTTCTGACGGTCCGGCTGGCGGAACCGCAGTTTGAGGGGCAGACCAAGGAAATCCTGGGCACCTCCGCGGTTCGCGCCATCGTTGCCAAGGTGGTGGAGCGCGAAATCAATGCCAAGCTCACCTCCTCGAACCGGAACGATAAAGCACAGACGGCGTTGCTGCTTGAGAAGATCGTCAATGAGATGAAGTCGCGCATCTCGGCGCGCGTGCATAAGGAAACCCAGCGGCGCAAGAACGCGCTGGAAACGTCCTCGATGCCCACCAAGCTTGCCGACTGCCGGACGGACGACGTCGGACGTTCCGAACTCTTCATCGTGGAAGGGGACTCGGCGCTGGGAACGGCCAAGCTCGCCCGGTCCTCCGACTTCCAGGCCCTGCTGCCTATCCGCGGCAAGATCCTGAACGTCCAGAAGGCCTCCGTGGGGGACATGCTATCCAACGCCGAGTGCGCCGCGCTGATCCAGGTGGTGGGCGCCGGTTCAGGCCGCAGCTTCGACATCAGCGCCGCACGCTACGGCAAGGTCATCCTGATGACCGACGCCGACGTGGACGGCGCACACATCCGCACCCTCCTGCTGACCCTGTTCTTCCGCTACATGCGCCCCATGATCGACGAGGGCAGGGTGTTTGCCGCCGTGCCGCCGCTGCACCGGGTGGAGGTGATCAACGCAGGCCAGAAGGCCAACGAGATGATCTACACCTATTCGGAGGCTGAGCTGCATGTGCTGCTGGCACGCCTTGCCAAGGAAGGCAAGCGGTACAAGGAGCCCATCCAGCGGTACAAGGGTCTGGGCGAAATGGACGCGGAACAGCTGGCCGAGACCACCATGGACCCGCGGCACCGGACCCTGCGCAAGGTGGGCATCGAGAACGCCAAGCAGGCTGAGGAGATTTTCGACCTGCTGATGGGTTCGGACGTCTCCCCGCGCAAGGACTTCATCATCGCGGGCGCCGCCAGCCTGGACCGGGAGCGCATCGACGCCTGACCCGGCGGTGCCTGCCGCGGCGCTCCCCGGCGGAGCGTCCGACGGCGGGATGTTCAGTCGAGCAGGCCAGGAACCACCAGCAGGGCCGTGGGGAGGGCCAGCAGGAGAACGCAACCGGTCAGCACCAGGCTGCGCACGGCGCGCGGCAGCTGGGGCTGCGGCGACAGGAGCCGGCTGACCCGCGAAGCGGTGGTCCGCGCTGAATCCGACGCCAGGACGCCATTTCCGGGGTCCAGCCCGGCCAGGGCCGCCGTGGAGGAAGCCGGAGGCAGCTCGGACCCGGCACCCTGCGCCGAACCGCTGGCAACAATGGCAATGGCCTTGATCAGGGTGGCTTTGCTCTCGCTCTTGAGGGCGACGTCGTCCGCAAGCATCTCAATCAGGGAGTTGACGGACTCCTGGGCCAGCCGGGTGGTGGGGAGCCAGGGCAGGGCCTGCCGCCAGGCCGCAAAGGCCCACAGGAGCAGGTGGTGCCGCTGGCTAAGATGGGCGTTCTCGTGGATCAGGACGGCCCGCAGCTCGGCCGGCTCCAGGGCGGCCATCAGTCCGTCCGACAATACGGTCACCGAACGGGCGCCGCCGGGCAGGCAATAGGCCACAGGGGAGTCGTGACTGATGACCAGGGTTGCGGCGTCCTGCCCTGAAGGGGAAGCCAGCAGGGCCAGCAGTTCCCGGTGGCGCCGGCGCTGCCGCTCAATCTTGTAGTACGTGAGCAGCAGGGTGAAGACCAGGTGGGCCGTGAGCAGTGCGGCCGCTGACAAAGCGAAGATGTGCCAGAATCCCAGGGCCGTGGTGGGGGCGTTGAACAACACCATCGCGGCCAGCGCCCGGAGCCCGGCGATCAGGTTGTCGCCGATCGGTTCCAGCCCGTAGACCAGCATGGCCCCGATCATGGAGAGCCCGCCGGCGAGGGCGATCGCCTGCCAGAGAAGCATGGCCGTGAACGGGGAGCGCGCGGGCCATTGTGCGCGCGACAGGAGGATGGGTACCGGCCAGGCCAGTATTACCGCCAGGACCGCCAGCAGGTACGAGGCCCAGAACATGGTTGGCTAGAGGTGGCCAAGCAGTTTGCGCAGTGTTTCGGCTTCACCTTCGGATACCGAGCCAATGAAGCGTGCCAGCACGGCTTCGCGGTCCGGAGCCGAGCCCAGGACTTCATGCATGAGCTCCGCGGTGTGCTCGGCACGGCTGGAGACGGCCTGGTAGCGGTGCGGCCGGGTGCCGCGTTCACGCTCCACCAGCCCCTTCTTTTCCAGCCGGGACAGCACCGTGAGCACGGTGGTGACGGCAAGTTCCTTGCCTTCGTGCGCGGTACCGCCCTGCCCTGCGGACGTGCGGGCCAGCTGGTCCCGCAGGGTGTTCGCCGTAGCAGCTTCCTGGCCCGCCCAGAGCAGATCCATTACTGCCCGTTCCAGTTCACCAAGACTAGCCATCGCACTCTTCCTTTGTTTCCCCGCACCGTGCGCCCTGCTGGCGCCGGTGACTGCACGCGGTTTCTTCAACTACACCTATAAATCTACCCCGAACCGGCGCTACTTTCTACGTTGGGTAGAACAGTGTGGCGTGGCGCACGGTTGGCTGTTGCAGCGCGAGGCGCGGGTGTTTTACAGCGCTCCGGCGTTGTTCTACACTCGGTAGAAGTTAGAGTTCTACGAAACGTAGAAAAGTGCATCTGCTCACAGTAGGGACTGCCTTGGACGCCTTGGAAATCGCACGCTGGCAATTCGGTATCACCACGGTCTACCACTTCATGATGGTCCCGCTGACCATTGGCCTGGGCCTGGTAGTGGCCATCATCCAGACCGTCTGGCACCGCACCGGCAAGCCGGAGTACCTGCGCATGACCAAGTTCTGGGGCAAGCTGTTCCTCATCAACTTCATCATGGGCGTGGCCACCGGGATCGTGCAGGAATTCCAGTTCGGCATGGCCTGGAGCGAATACAGCCGCTTCGTCGGCGACGTCTTCGGAGCCCCGCTGGCCCTCGAAGCCCTCCTGGCCTTCTTCGTCGAATCCACCTTCCTGGGACTGTGGATCTTCGGCTGGAAGCAGCTCAAGCCCGCCATCCACCTGGCCTGCCTGTGGATCGCCGTGGTTGGCTCCGTGTTCTCCGCCTACTTCATCATCGTGGCCAACAGCTGGATGCAGCACCCCGTGGGAGTGGAGATGGTGGACGGCCGGCCGGTCATGACCGACGCCTGGGCCGTCTTCACCAACAACACCGCGCTGGTGGCCGTGCCGCACACCCTCTTCGGCGCCCTGGCCGTGGCCGGCGGCTTCCTGCTCGGCATTGCCTGGTACCACCTCTGGCGCAGGCGGCGTGACGGCGTCGACACCGTGAGTGCCGGCGGCAAGGTCATCCCGGGGGAGTCCACAACCATCCCCGGCCGCGACCGCGCAGACCACACGGTCTGGATCCGCTCCCTGCGCATCGGCGCCGTGGTGGCCATGATCTCCTTCGCCGGCACCGCCCTCACCGGCGACCTCCAGGGCAAGCTCATGTTCGAACAGCAGCCCATGAAAATGGCGGCAGCGGAGGCGGCCTGCCACGACGGCACCGGCTTCTCCGTCCTGAGCATCGGCAACCTGGGCTCCCAGGACTGCGATGACATTGTGGCCCTGATCGAAGTGCCCGGCATCCTCTCCTACCTTGCCAAAGGTGACTTCACCACCGAGGTCAAGGGCGTCAATACCCTGCTCCCCGAGTACCAGGCCAACTACGGCACCCACCTTCCGGACAACCCCATCTACGGCGAACGTGCCGGCCAGGAAATCGACTACCTGCCGGTCATGGAAGTCACCTACTGGGGCTTCCGCATGATGATCGGCTTCGGCGGACTCGCGGCCCTCGCAGCCCTCGTGGCTCTGTGGCTCACCCGCAGCGGCACCGTGCCCTCGTCACCGTGGCTCATGCGGCTGGCGGTCCTGGGCATCATGGCCCCCTTCGGCGCCAACGCGGCCGGTTGGATCTTCACCGAGATGGGCCGACAGCCGTTCGTGGTTGCCCCCAACCCTGATCCCAACGGCATCGACCAGGTGTTCATGTTCACCGCGGCAGCAGTCTCCCCGGGCGTCTCGGCCGGGGAACTGCTGGCCTCGCTCATCACCCTGACCGCTGTGTACGCCGTCCTGCTGGTGGTGGAGGTGAAGCTGCTGGTCAAGTACATCCGCGGCGGCGTGGTCTCCGCCATGCCGGAGCTCGCGCACGTCCCGGCGGACGAAAACGAGGACGCAACCCCGGGCCCCGACGGACCGGGCAGCGCCAAACCCGCCGACGACGTCCTGGCCTTCGCCTACTAGCCGCAGCCGAACAGAACGCAGAGGAAACGAACAATGGAACTGCTGCCGACCATCTGGTTCATCGCCATCGCGGTGCTATGGACCGGGTACCTCTTCCTCGAGGGCTTCGACCTGGGCGTGGGAATGCTGATGAAGGCCTTCGCCCGGAACAACACCGAACGCCGCGTGCTCCTGAACACCATCGGGCCGGTGTGGGACGGCAACGAGGTCTGGCTCCTCACGGCCGGTGGTGCCACGTTCGCCGCTTTCCCGCTCTGGTACGCCTCCCTGTTCTCCGCCCTCTACCTGCCGCTGCTGGTGGTCCTGGTGGCCCTGATCTTCCGTGCGGTGGCCTTCGAATACCGCGGCAAGGTGGACACTGACCGCTGGCGGGCCCGGTGGGACTGGGCCATCGCCCTGGGATCCTTCTTCGCTGCCTTCGGCGTCGGCGCCGCCCTGGCCCTGACCACCACCGGACTGCCCCTGAACGCGAACGGCGACCGTGAGGGCGGCCCCTTCGCCTGGTTCAGCGGCTACGCGGTCCTGGGCGGGCTCGCAGTGGTGGGCTTCTCACTGGTCCACGCCCTCGCGTTCCTTGCGCTGAAGACCGACGGCGAGGTCCGGCACCGCGCCCGGCAGTGGTTCATCCGGCTGCTGCCGGTCCTGCTCCTGCCCATTGCGGCCTGGGCGCTCAACATCCAGTTCCTGGACGGAAAACCGTGGACCTGGGCAGCGGTCCTGCTCGCCGTCGCAGCCGCCGCCGCGGCATGGCTGCTGGCCCGTTCCGGAGCCGAAGGCAAGGCGTTCCTGGCGCTCGGTCTGTTCCTGGTGCTCGGGACGGCATCCATCTTCGGCGCGGTGTTTCCCGTGGTCCTGCCGTCTACACTGGACGGGGCCTTCGACCTCACCGTTTCAAACGCCTCTTCATCGGACTACACTCTGGGCCTTATGAGCATCGTCGCCGCGTTCGGCCTGCCCCTGGTGATTGCCTACCAGGCCTGGACCTACTGGGTGTTCCGCAGCCGGGTCAGCGCCGCGTCCATCCCGGAGGCCCACAGCTTCCTGCCGGCAGTCGCCGCCAGGGCGTTCACCACGAAAGGCTGACGTGCGGCCAACGTTCCCCGCCGGTCCCGCCACCCGCTCCGCCCTCTACTGGCTCGGGCTCCTGGCAGCGCTCAAGGCGCTGTCGCTGGTCCTGATCGGCCAGGCCGTGGCTTCCGCGCTGGCGGGGTTGGCCGCAGGGGAACCGGACTGGGCCGATCAGATTATCCCGGGGCTGGCCGGAGTGGTCTTGCGCTCGCTCACTGTGTGGGGGCAGGCCGTTGCTGCCCGCCGGGCCGCCCTGGGCGTCAAGGAGGAACTGCGGTCAGGGCTGCTCGAACGGGCACTGCGGAACGGTACCCGGGGCACCGGTCCAGCGGACGGGGGCCTGGCGGTGTTGGCCACCCGGGGACTGGACGCGCTGGACAGCTACTACACCCAGTTCCTGCCCGCCCTGGTCAACTGCGCCGCCATCCCGTTGCTGCTGGGCGCCCGGATCCTCTTTGCCGATTGGGTCAGCGCCGTGGTGATCGTCCTCACCGTGCCGCTGGTGCCGCTCTTCATGGTGTTGATCGGCCGGTACACCGAGGATAAGGTGCGCGAGGCGCAGTCCGCGCTGGCCCGGCTCTCGGCCCACATGCTGGAACTGGCAAAAGGGCTGCCGGTCCTGGTGGGACTGGGGCGCGCGTCCGCCCAGCGCAGGGCACTTGAGGAGATTTCCGAGGAGTACCGCACACGGACCATGGGTACCCTGCGGACCGCCTTCATGTCCGCCCTGGCCCTGGAACTGATCGCCACCATTTCCGTTGCCGTCGTGGCCGTGTTCATCGGCGTCCGGCTGGTGCACGGCGACATGCCGCTCGAGGCCGGGCTGCTGGCGCTGATCCTCGCCCCGGACTGCTACCTTCCGCTGCGCGAACTGGGTACCGCCCACCATGCCAGCGACGACGGCCGCGTGGCGCTCGCAGAGGTGACGGCCGTTACCGAGGCACCTGAGCCCCGGCCGCTTGCTGCCGCGCGGGCAGGACGGCCGGGCGCCCCCATTACCGTCTCCGCGCTCACTGTCACCTACGGCGGAAGGTCCCGGGCCGCCGTCGGACCACTCAGCTTCGAGGCGCCGCAGAGCCGGATCACCGCGCTGGACGGGCCCAGCGGCGCGGGGAAGAGCACCATACTGGGTGTCCTGGCCGGGACCATCGGGGACGGCGGCGGCACGTCCGTTACCGGTTCCGTCAAAGGCCTGGACCGTACCGCGGTGGCCTGGGTCCCGCAGCATCCCGTGATGGTGGCCGACACCGTTATGGACGAGGTGCTGCTTTACCTGTCCGCCCACGCCCGGAATTCGCGGGACCGGGCGCTGACAGTGGATGTTGCCAGGTCCTGCCTGGTGCGGGCCTCGGCGGGGCACCTGGCCGCTAAACACCCCGCTGAGCTGAGCCCAGGCGAACTGCGCAGGGTGGCCCTGGCCCGCGGGCTGGCCCGGATCGAGGCAGGAGCCGCGGTCCTGCTGCTCGATGAACCCACCGCGCACCTCGACGAAGAGTCGGCACTGGCGGTGGAGGATGCCATCCGCAGGCTGCGGGGCCAGGTCACGGTGATCCTGGTGGCGCACAATGACCGTACCCGCGCCCTCGCGGACCACCTTGTCCCTGTAGGCGGCATAGTCCCGGACGTGCCGGCCGCAGGCGAGGACAGCCGATACCCACTGCCCGTGACCGCCGGTTCCGCCAGCGATGCCACCCTGATTGCATCCGTCGGATCGCGTGGCGGACCGGCCGGGCCCGGCCCCCGCGCC